>NZ_CP014767.1 GCF_001611675.1 Pontibacter akesuensis
GTAAATCATCTGTTCCTGGCTGTAGCGGTCGTTCCAAAAGTCTTTCATAGGCATGCTTTTTATGTTGTTCGATACAAAGATGGGGTATGGTCTGCCCTGGTTCAGTGACATTGGTTACACAAGCTGACTAATTTTGAATGACACGCCGTTTGGAAATAAAAAAGGCTGCACTTTTCAGCACAGCCTTCTTAATAATGTATAGTAGATTAGTCTTTATAGATTGTTAATGGCAGTTTTAAGCTTTTGGCTTACCTCTTCTGCCAAAGAAGAAAGGTTTGGGTTGTCGACGGCAGCCATGGTTTCCATGGGGTTGATAGCGGTTACTTCCACTTCGCCGTTTTCATGCTCCTGCAGCAGGACGTTGCAGGGCAGCATCACGCCGATGTTGGGTTCCTGCTGAATGGCCTGATGTGCCAGTTTGGGATTGCAGGCACTCAGTATCTTGTAGTTCCTGAAATCTACCTGTAGCTTTTCCTTAAATTTCTCCTTCAGGTCTATTTCACTGATCACGCCGAAGCCTTCCTGTTGCAGGGCTTCCTTTACCTTGGCGGTGGCATTGTCAAAAGAGCCGTTGATTTTCTTGCTGATATGGTAACTCATAGCTTGTTGTTTTTAGTGGTTTTGATCACTTCTGCTTATTATAGGGTATTGATGTCGGCCACATCGTAAGCCGGGCAATGCCCCACCGAGCTTGTAAGCGCAAAGATGGTGGCCAGCCCGCCCAATGCAATGGCTGCCGGTCCTTTCACTGTTTTGGTGGCAATAAGCGCTGCTGCGCCCGCTGCCAGTGCCGACCGCACCAAGCGGTCTGTTGTTCCCATATTCTTTGTCATAGCTTTTTATGTTTTGTGGTTCTGAATATCAACAGTATTTAATTAAATAACGTGGGTATCAGGAGAGTGTTCTAGATCAATGTAACCTTCCCCTCTTTCATAAGAACATATCGAGCTGACTGCTTTCATACGTTGTGATAACCTATGTGGGAGCTGAGCCATTCCTTTTACCAAGCTTAGTACAGTAACGTACCGTTGAATAACACCAAGTAGATGAACCAGCAGTTAGCGCAACAGGCTTGAAGACGCTCCATGCAGGCGGGTGCCCATGTAGGAGTAAAGACAGTGGCTGCTGTAGATGAGATCATGTATCAATAGATTCTTACTCGGTCTTATCATTTCTCAAATCCCGTAATACCTTGTGAAGTAATCGCCGAACTTTAGCAAGTAGCGCAGGTAGTTTATTGCTGTCAAAGCGCTACATTTGCTGCCGAAAAATTAACAAGTTCAGAAATGGTCTTACACGACAAAATCATCAGGCTGGACTACAACCCCGCAACGGACATCCTGGAGACCAGCATGCCGGACGTGACGCACTTTATGCTTTCAGAGGTAAAGATGTGCCTGGACGTCATCGTCACCAACATACGCAACTACGACATCAAAAAGCTTCTGCTGGATGCGTCCAACTCCGTCATAGAAATGGACGAGGACGATGAAGCCTACAAGGCCGTCGCCATGAAGTTCGGCATGGACCTTTTGGGTACGCGCCTGAAGAAGATCGCGCGGGTGGAATCCGCGGACGCGAGGCGCGAGGCCAAGTCCGAGGAGGCCAGGCAGCAGGCAAACCTTCCCATGGAGTTCCGGAACTTCTCCAGCAGAGACGAGGCCATGAGCTGGCTGTTGGAAATGCGCGTGGCGTAAATCCGTTTACCCAACCGACAAGCCCCATGATCATTTTTGAGAACAGCATCATCAAGCTGGACTACGACCCTGCCACCGACATCGTGGTGATCGAGTACCCCAGCCTGTACGGTTACCTGCTGCCAGAGATAAAGCACAGCCTGGACATTTTGACGGACACCGTCAGAAGCTACGACATAAAGAGGGTGCTGCTCGACGCCTCCAGAACGACCGTGTCTGTGACACCAGAGGAAAGCAGGGAGCTAACCGTCTACCTGGCCGGCGCACTGGCACGTACGCGCGTGCGGAAACTGGCGCGGGTACAGTCGCTTGACACAACCGTGGAGACGCGGGCAACAGAGAACATAGCGCACGTGCAGCAGGAGTTTACGCTCCCTTACCTGCTGCAAAGCTTCACGCAGAAGGCGGAGGCCCTGGCGTGGCTGCAGGATGAATCTGTAACGGACCGGATTTAACCACCATGATCATCTACCACAACAGCATCATCACGCTGGACTACAACCCCGCCACGGATATTTTGTCGGTTGCTTTGCCCGATATGCAGGCGCACTCCATCAGCGAGGTGGAGCATTGCCTTGACATCATTGCGGAGCATATTGTCTCCTATGACGTGAAGAAGCTGCTGCTGGATTCCAGCAAGGCCGTGGTGGAAGTCGGGGACGAAGCCTACAGGAGCCTCATACTGCAGTTCAGCAGGCAGCTGATGAAGACAAGGCTGCAGAAGGTGGCCCGCATCGCGACCCCTGTCGCCTCGCAGGAGCACAGGGCAAATCTGGTGGCAGAGGAGGTGCACCAGCTGAATCCTGCGGTGGCATACGAGAACTTCACAGGCAGGGCGGCAGCACTGGATTGGCTCCTTCTATAATTTTCGGCGATTTCGGTAATAACAGAACTTAGACTCAGGCAGAACCTGAAGGACATAACTAGTTAGCAACTGAACAATGATCAAACAAATTCTACTCGTTGGACTTGGAGGCGGAATTGGCAGCATGTTACGTTTTTTGACTTCTGTCGTGACTGCAAGATATTACCCGAGCTTCTTTTTTCTTTCAACATTTGCGGTCAACATTATTGGTTGCTTCCTAATCGGACTTCTGCTCGGAGCACTTGGTCAGAGTGTTCACACAAACCAGGATTTAAAAGTTTTGTTCATTACAGGGTTCTGTGGTGGCTACACCACCTTTTCAGCTTTTGCAGCCGAGAATGTTCATTTGATGCAAAACAACAGCTACTGGGTAGCCATGCTGTACATCGGACTCAGTATAATCACAGGACTACTTGCGGTATGGCTCGGTTTAACAATGGCCAAATAAATTCAACTTTAAAAAGTGGAGCACTTTGCTTTAGGATTATAATAGTTTAATATAACCCAACCTCTTGTTCCATACAGGATTTAAGCCACACATCACTGCGTTCATGTCAAAAAAACCTTGTAGCTGTTGCACAACTCTTACCATCCCCAGGTCTTGCTTCCATTTTAACGCTTAAAGCTCCATCACAGCTTTCCAGCTGGAGAGGAGACAGTAGAAACGCATCGACAAAAACTGGATAAAGGCTGCTGAGAGAAGCCAGAGCTCCGGCACGTGCGCCGAGAGAGAAGTGTAGCTCCTTCTTATGCTTGAAAGTCTTCTTGCCCTGCATAGCACTAAAGGTTTAACCAATATGCTTACGGCTGTATTCGGACAGTTGTGCAACAGCCACGAGGGTTTTATAAGATTCGGGTATAACAAGTGTAACTTGGATTGTCGGGCCGGCTCCCATGAATAGGAGCCGGCCCGACAATCCAAGTTATGATAAGTGATGTTTACAACAATAAAAGAGCATGGCGGCGTAAGCCTTCAGTTGTGTTACAGGTTCTAGTCGAAGCGCAAGTGCTTCACTGACTCACCTGAGTTGATAAGCTCCAGCAGTGAGTCTATGCCTATGCTCAGGTGTTTCTCCACGTAACTGGTGGTCACCAGCTTATCGCTTTCAGAGGTTTTCACACCTTCTGGTGTCATTGGGTTATCCGATACAAGCAATAAAGCACCGTGCGGTATTTTATTAGTGAAGCCAACTGTAAAGATGGTGGCGGTTTCCATGTCAATACCGATGGCACGTATCTGGCGCAGGTACTCCTTAAACTCCTCGTCGTGCTCCCAGACGCGTCGGTTCGTGGTATATACCGTACCGGTCCAATAGTCCATTTCATGCTTCTTTATCATCGATGATACGGCACGTTGCAAACGGAACGAGGGCAATGCCGGAATTTCCTGTGGCAGGTAATCGCTAGAAGTCCCTTCACCCCGGATGGCAGCGATTGGGAGGATGAGGTCACCTAACCGTGTCTTCTTTTTCAGTCCGCCGCATTTGCCCAGGAACAGAGCGGCTTTCGGTTTCACGGCTGACAGCAGGTCCATTACGGTTGCCGCCATGGCGCTACCCATACCAAAATTGACGATAGTGATATTATTGGCCGTAGCTGTTTGCATGGGCTTGTCCTCCCCTTTTACCTCCACACCAAACCTATCGGCAAACATCTTGACATAGTTTATGAAATTGGTGAGCAGGATGTACTCCCCAAACTCTCCCAACGGCACGCCCGTGTAGCGCGGGAGCCAGTTCTGCACTTCGTCTTCATTCAACAGTTATTTTAATATATGGTATTTTACACCCTGCAACGCAATATGTTCAGCTTACAGCGGAAGAACATGTGAGGGAGCTTTCTTCTCGTTACTCCATTATATCAGAAACAGTATCTGCCCCTCCAGAAGACTCTTGTTCTTCATCAGGAAGCATGAATGCCGCTCATCACCCGGTTAACCAGATACTGCATAAAGATTTTATGTAGCGGCGCCTTCGCAGACTCTTGCCGGGAAGGCGCTTGAACAGAACTGCCTACAGCATCTATGGTTCTATTTATGCTTTCCAGGAACAGGTGAATGTGGTAACCGTCAGCCAGGGCATGATGTACCCGCACACTCACGGGAAGCATGACCTGCTGGCCCTTCCACTCCAGCCTGCCGAAGGCCAACTTTGGGATGGCATCGCTTGGGTCCTCCGGGTGCGCATGCTCCATACCCTTGAAGTTAAACCATGGCAGCGTAGTGGCATGTACCAAATCGGGTCCATTGTGGCCACAGAACAGCTTGTTGCTCTTTTTTACCTCCGCTATAATCTCTGATGCATGCTGGCAGAAGGTGTGCAGGTCAGGGTGGTGCGGAAGGTGTACGAACGATATGGTTTTATTGTCCTTCAGCACCGTCGTGGAAATGTCCACCGCCTCATACTTTACCACCTCATCGCCCTCCAGCCTTAGCAGGAAGTTCTCGGTGGCGCGAGTGCCCTCTGTGGCCGCATACAGATAGGCAAGGGATACCGGCAGGCCCTCCCACTTAGCGTAATGGTATAGCTTGGTAATATCTATCTGCGTGTGCACGTTGAAGAACGGCTGAGCAAAGGATCTAAAAAAGTGAAAATGCTCCTCTCGCTCCCACCCCTCTGTTCTGAAAGGAGCTTTACTGTATACTGTTTTCATATGCATGTATCTTTTGCTGCAGCAGTTTCGGATTGATTTCTGCAATGACGGTATGCTGAATTTTAACGGTTTTCGACTCTTCTAACTCCACCAGCAGCCTGTTCAGGTTCCGGACAGAGGTGCCTAGGGCATCTGCAACCAGTGACTTTGAAATCTGGAGCTCGTTTAGCCTAGAGAACTCGCGAAGTACAACCAGCAAAGAGTAGAAAAGCTTGTTAGTACTTTGGATTGCTGCTTTTTCGGATGTGTTCAGCAGCCTTGAGATCATGGCCCGGTGAATCAGCAGGTTGAAATCTGGCTCCTGCGCGAGCATTTTCAGGAACTGCTCCGGGGCTATTCTCCAGAATGTGCAGTCAGTGACAGTCTCCACGGTGCCAAAATAAGGCATGCTCATGATGGTTTCCACATCCCCGAGCACCTCACCCCTATCAAAAATGCCCAGTGTGAATGCCTGCCCTAGGGAGGTGGTGCGCATTACCTTGACCAAACCAGAGGAAAGGATGAAAACGCTGCGGGGCGAAGCGGCCTGTTGCAATAGCTTTTGGTGTAGCCCGTACTGTACACAGCTTACCCCGTACTTCTCCAGTAGGTGCTGATGGGTGTCTATGAACCGCATCACCTCTGCCCTGTACTCGGTTAACATGTGCCTTTGCATAGCACAAAGGTAAGGCATCCTATGGCTGCCATAAAAGGACAAATGTCCGGGAGGCAAATAAACAAACAAGAGGTAACCAGATAGGCGTTAAAAAGAGTGCTAGTTAATCCCTTTCCGTACATTCGACCAGGCCCCGTCAAAGTACTAAAAGGGCATCCCCTCCAGGAGGTCGGAAAGGGGATCCTCATAACTGCTCTGATGTACAGCAGAGAGTTATTCTGGACATAATCACATTACACAGTATTGCTCCTGCTTGCCTATGCTTGGTTCTGCTCGCCCGTTCTTGCTCTTGCCCCGGAAATAAAGGGTTAAATGAGACGAATTGGAAAAGGGCTTATCATAAGATTTGTTACAGGCCGTTCACTCGGGCTTGGTGTTTCTAGCGCGACAAGCGCCTACTCGAAGGTGACCCTGATCCGGACCCGCTCGGCGTCTAGGGCCTTGGCGGGCACCACGCTCACCCGGTATCGGTGTGGACGCCCGGGGAACAGCCCTAAGACGGCGGCGAAGGCCTTCCTGAGCTCCGGGACGATTAGCTGCCGCCCCGACAGCTCCACCACCAGCACCCCCTGCGCCGTGGCGTAGTCCAGGCGGCAGACTTGGTCCTCGTAGACAAGCATAGGCTACACGGCCAGGTAGGTTTGCCTTAGGCTGGCGACGCCCGCGGCGTCTATCTCCTCGCCCGCGCCGCACCGCGCGGTCAGCTCGGCCACCAGCAGCGGGTCCGACACGTACAAGCGCTACATGTAGAGGCCGCCAAGGAAGAAGCGGCAGTACAGGCGGTCCGTGCTGACCAGTGTCAGCACGATCAGGTCGCAGGCATTGAGCAGGCTCAGGAATTCCCTTAGCTCGTTCATGTGAGAAGGGGTTTGGTGAGAGGGTGCAAATCTAACGCTTTTTCGGATACGGAATCCGGCTAACCGGGGATTCAAGCATGGCGCCTAAATGCAACCACCCATGCCCCTGCAGCCTTTTCGGCGCGCGATCGTATACAGCAGCACGTTTTCCCACGCGTGCGGGGCACGCGTGGGATTGTGTTGTTTAGGAAGGGGAGCGGCCGCCCGGAGCAGGGACGCCCAGGCGGCCGCTCCCTTGCTTCCGACCTTCGGTTCCCTGGCTTCAGACAAGAAAAACATGGCAGATACAAGTCCCCGCAACAACGGGTGTTCAACAGAGTGCTACGCGGCCGTGCGCGAGGGCGGGCACGGGCTCATCAGCGGAAGGCTCCACCACCGGGTACTCCACGACCTGCGGAACCCCTGGGTGCGGCGGACGCTGGAGCGGGGCTCCGACCAGGTAGTGGCCTCCTTCGGGACGCGCGAGGAGTTGGAGCGGTGGCTGGCCGCCGTGCCCGAGCAAAGGCGGAAGGTTGTGACTTAGGAGATCAAATGGAGCGAAGATGGTAGTTAAAGCGCTTTTAGTGGCGGTGCTTGCCCTGGTGATCGGGTGCGCCGTTTACGCCGTTACCGCGGCATACAGGGAAAGGAGGAGGCTGATCGAGTCCCTGCGGCAGAACCGAAGGTCCAGGAAAGAGGACTACTACCCCGGCACGCCCGAGTGACCCGCAAACCCTGCCCGAGAGGGCCATGGCAGCGGGCAGTCGACGCTAGTTGTCACGACCTTTGGCGATACACAGGCCCTTGCCCAGGTGTTGCCGCCTGTTGCCTCTAACCCGGGAAAATCAAGCCTTGTGCGGTTCTGCCCCTGTGCTGGCCAGGGGCCGTGCTCGGGGAAAAAATATTCGGAGTGAATGCGGAAAGGGGTTACCCCCCCTTGGGAGCTGCCTCCGGCCTGCCAGTATAAAGCGAAAGGCCCCTCGGGGAGAGGGGCCTTCCATCATGAAAAGCGTTCTTTTCATTTTCTTAGTCATGCCTTTTTACGCCATTCCCGGCAGCGGGGTTGTGGAATGCCCAAACAAAGCGACTTCCCAATCCGCGTCTCGGAAAGACAGGGGCCGGGCCGCGAAACGCGGCCCGGCCCCTGTCACACTTCTACATAAACTAAAACTTGGGAAAGCTATAGAGGGGTATACGCGTTACTCCGGCACTTCGATATAGTTTTTGAGCTGGTTGAAGAAAGCGCTGTTGTTGCGGGCGGACTCCACGTCCGCGCACAGGTTGTAGTGCAGGTGGCGCGTAACGTAGCAGGTGGCGCCCAGCCTGGCCAGGTAGGCGCACAGGGCCTCCAGCTTTTGCAGGTGGCCTTCTTCCACATCAACCTCAGTTTGCGTCCTGTCCAGGTAAACGGAAACAAGGTTCAGCTGGGGGCAGGCTGCTTTGTTTTTGGCGATGGCATCGCGCAGCTTCGACACGATGATGCCGTACTTCATCTTCAGGTCTTCTTCTTCAAGGGCAGTCATATCTTTATGCGTAAGGGCTGTGCTATCCTAACGCCACACGGCAAGATGCCGAAACAAAGGGCATCACTCGCACCCATGGAAAGCACATATACAGCAGGGTTGTGCAGGTTGTAGGGTATATACGGGCTGCTAAAGGCGATGTTTAATACACAAGGAAGATGGAATAGGAATTACGGCAGACTCCTTTGGCAAAGCTGGCAATGCTGCGGATACGCAGCACGGGCTTTCTTCATTCCCGCGACTCTGGAAACTTCCGCTAACCCAGAGGCGCGCTGCGCTTCTACGATGCGCCAACCAATGTGACCAGCTTTTACCGGATTCACCAGAAAGCCGCTGTCCGCAAAGTCAGTGGCTTTTTTAATCTATGCCTCCTGTGCTGGTTGCAAAACTTGACTTAATCGCAAGGCCCGGTTGTGCTGGATCATTTAAATACTTATGTTTGACCCTGTTTACATATAAAATACGATATATATAAACAAAAGTTGATTATGCTTCAACAGTGCAGTCAAACTGATAACCGAATTGCATTTTTGTGATAGTTTCACCTATGTGCCGGATCCAAGCAAGCATTAAGAAAGGGAAGTAACCCAATAATAACCAAATCGAATAGATGAAAAGAATCTTGTTTTTAAGCACCCTGGTTGTGTTTGCTGCCACAATGAGCGGCTGCGACAAGTGCAGCGGGGAGGACCCGCGCGCCAGGGTGATCAACAACGGCACCAAGGAGGCGAGCGTCCAGATAAAGACCACCGGGGGCAATACAGAGAACCTCAACAACGTGCCTGCAGGAACATCCTCGGAGCACAGGGGCTACGCCGCGGGCGCGGTAACCTACACCATCACACTGGACAAGGCCGTGTATGAGGAAAGCGTTGACATGAGGGAATGCTATGAGTACGACATCGTGATTGACGCCAACAACAACATCACCACGACTTCAAGGGACAGGAACGACTAAAAAGCCTGTTTCTGGGGAATTGGTCTTGGTAACACTGCAGCGATTCAGACTCCGGCCGGACTTTCAAACATTATGAAAACACTGTCATATTAAAGTTTTTTCATATGTTGTTTGTTTCTGATAGTCGTAGGAGGGGAACGCGCGCCAGTCCTTGACAAAGGTCTCCTGCGTGATGTCCTGGGCGGACTGCTCGCAGCCGACGATGCGCAGGGCGATGCCGTAGACGGCCGCCGAGTAGTTGTCGTACAGCAGGGAAAAGGCGGCTGGGTCCTCTGCCCGCAGACGGGCCACAAGTTCCTCCTCCGGGATGACTGCTTGTAAAGGTAAAGTCAAAATAGAATCGTTAAAGCCTTGTAATACAGAGTAAAGGAGTGTTTACGGAACCTGCATCATTTCGCTTCGGAAATATGCCGTACATGCACAGACGGGAGCTACGCGATATTGTAGGCGGGCGACAATGCTTATGCCTTAAGTGTCCTCTTTAATGCCAGTAAGCTGTATTCTAGGAGGACATTCTAGTAGGTGCCTTCTACTTCGCCCAGCAAAACACCTGCTGAAACTGCCTGTACTGTGGAAAGGAAAAAGGGGCTGGCCCCGTCAGGCAGCCCCTTTAAACAGCTCCTCCAGCGTTGCCTACTTCTACCAGAGGCCAAAGCTGGCGATCGGGCTTAGCCCTTAACTGCCGCTGGCTTAGTATTTTACGCCGTTCAGACCGTAGAGCCTGGGGTTCACGCGAACTGCGCCAACCCTGGCAGGTTATCAGGGTATACATAGCAGAGCTTTCATGATCAAAAACTTCGTAGATGCCCAAGGGGCACCGTCTTTATAAGACGGTGCCCCTTGAGTTTAGGGCCTTTGGACTCAAAGGCTTCCTGTATTGTGTAGCAGTTGGCTAGCCTAAAGCTTTCCGTGGCTTGTGGCACTATCCAGAATACTATGGTATTCGCCTTCGCTAATTTGAATAAAAGACTCTATGCCGCCGCATACTTGAAAGGGCCTTTCCAAACAGCGGTTGTCCGCGATCACGATTGCCTCGCCTACGCTCTTGGCCCTGACGGCTATCCACAGTTCACGCTGGCTGCCTTTCAGCCTAAGCCTGATTTTGAAGTGCCTCATGGGGCTTTTGTGACGGTGGGGTAAACAAAAGGCCAAGGCGCGCACCCATACGCCTCGGCCCTTGTCGTTTTACCTTAATTGCACAAATTTCAATCAACCGATTCCGGTGCAATGCGGTAATATACCTTTTGATTAAAAGTATAACTATTTTTGATATTATGCAAGCCCCTGTTCAGGTTAGTTTGCCCGTGCCGTGGCTGCGCGTGGGAGCGCTGGGCACCTGGAGATGGCCGCGCCGGGAGGGTTGCCCGATCACCAAGCCTTTGCTGCCTGCAGGAGGCCACCTGCGCTACTCACCCTGCCGTAGGTGCCGCTTACCCTGCCGTAGGTGCCGCTTACCGGCCTTAGGGGGAGGCCTCGAGACCGGCGCTTTTATTTGGGGGCACAAATCCGTAACTTAGAAAGCAGACAAGCTTTCAAGACCGAAGCACAATGGGCGTAGCGGTGCAGCACATGGGGGATTACAGTCTGGTGGTGGCAGACGGGCACGTGGACGCGGCGGACTGCCAGGCGCTCGGGAAGGCCATAAACCAGGCCGGGCTGTCGCTGCACGGGAACGTGTGGGTGGACTGCGAACGGGTGGCCTCCATCTCAACGGAGGCCCTCCGCGCGGTGCTCTCCCTATCGAGCACGGCTGACAAGACGGGCGTGGCCCTGGTGTTCTACCAGTTGAGTCCTGCATTGAAAGAGGTCATGCGGGACTCCAGGCTGGATAGCGTGCTGCACATCGTGCCGAGCATCGCCGAGGCTGGCAAAATGTGCAGAAAGGGAAGGGGGCTGTGATTGCTTTCGGGGAACGTATAAACAGGACACTATGCCAAGAATGACGCTGGCGTACGCCAAGACGATACTAACTAAGGTGAGCTTTGACGCAAGGCTCTTTGAAAAGGAGCTGACAAAGGCACTGAGGGCGCTCCCGGGCCAGGAGCCCCTGCAGCTCAGGCAGTGGTGCTACGAGAGGTTCTCTCCCCTTTACCTGCCCGTGCTCAACAGGGTGTTTCAGGTGGGGCCGGGCTGCTAACCGACACCGGGCCCGGAGCGGCAGAGGGAACGCGTGCTGAAAGAGGGCGTATGCAGGCACAACCCTGTGAAGGGCTCCTGTGCTGCCGCCAGTCACTAAGGTGCATGCCATTCGATATCGAAGATGCCGACAAGCATGCTTATCACTTAAGGTACTGATCAGCAGTATGATGACTATCCAATAGGTCAGGAACATCTTGTAATTCCACCCTCGGAGCTTACTGTGCCCGTAGATGGTCGCCTTGAACCTTCTCCAGCTCCTGTACCAGCCAAAGAGCAGGGCAGCACTCAGTAGCAGGGCAGTTCCGAAGATCAATCCAGTGTAGTTGATTTGAGGTGACGTTCTATTTCCAAGGATGCCAAGCACGTTCTATCCTCCTGACCCCTGCCAGGATAAGTCCGAGATCAACAGACGAATCGGCATCGATGTGCTCGGGTATGTCCTATACTCTTATGTCATAGCCTACAGAGAAAAGAAAAGACTGAAGGCTCAGTCCCTTCGGCAGAATCAAAGGTCCAGGGAGGAAGACTACTACCCCAGCAGACCTGAGTAGCCTGCAAGCTATTCCGGGGGTAAAGCAGCAGGTACTCGCCGTTGAAGCGGCCCTTCCATCCGTGCGCAAGGATTAGTGCAAATAAAGTGTGCGTGCCACCCCACTACAAGGGGCACTGACGGAAGCCGGCTCTCGAAGCCGGTCTACCGCTTTTCACGGAGGGCACAGGCGGCAGCGTGTGATTTCTAGGGGGTTGCCAAAGCTGTTGCTACTTGTTTCCTGGCTTATTGAAAGGGGGGCATGTATCGGAAATAGGGTTTTTATGAGCCGAATATGGGAGTGACTCGTTCTGAAAGGTGTTGACCGATTTGTTGTTAATCCTTCTAAAGTTGACTACTACAGGTTTTGACGGTCAACCCAGGTACTGCTTCCGCTTGCCCATACTTGCTTTTGTCCCGGAAATATAGGGATTCTTGAGGCTTAGGTAGACCACACAACTACTTTAAATAAACTAAAATCGATTCCAAGTGAAAATAGAACTTAGGGAGTGCGTTTGGTGCTTCCGTCTTCATCATCAGGCAGAAAGACGCATACACTCATTGCGCAGACTCCTGCTTTGATTACCTTTGACGCATTAAGTTTGTTTTCATAACTTGGAAAGAGCAGGGGTTATACTTCTGCTTTTTTTATTGATATTGACTCCCGCTCCTATGCTGAATTAACCCCTTCCAAACGTATCGCGGCCCCAGTGCAAGTATCTAGCTTCAGGCTGTACATGAATCGTTCATCAGTGGGTGTGCTTGTTTTAGGCGCGTTGCTCTGCGTTGCTGGCCTATTCCAAACCCAAGACACCCGAAAAACAAACCACAACCAAACAGGGACCAAACCGCCACCGCCGCTTTTCGGCGTCCCAAGAAAGGGCGGTTAAATGAGCTTAGAATAGCCAAACCCGGAAGTAACTGCAATGCACAGTTGAGGGGCCACGGATTCTCATTTTGCCGTCTCGCAATTCAAGTCCTGAATTTGTTTCTTGAGATGAGTTGGTGAGACAATAGAAAGATGATATTTAAAAGATATAAGATTAGCTACTTGTTTAAGTACTGTACTCAACTTAAGGATAAGCTATAAAAATTATTATATATTGATTGTCTTATAATTTACCTTATGTTAAGTAGTAGGGCGCTAAGCCACTTGCCCTCTAGACACTGCGTTATGAGGCAAAGTGTTTTATCCGCCATTTAACCGACATAAGAGGCTTTTATCCGACATGCCAAAACTAATGCCTTTTCCCTCTTTACTGTCAGGCTTGTAAAATTGGCAGCACTCTGTCAGTATAGCAGCTATTTGCTGCCTAAGAAGCACGGGGCTTAGTACCCTTTTACCTTTCCCAAAGCTTAATATAATAAAGACTAACTCATAGTTAATCACGACACTAAGCTTTACCAATTGCGAACGCATTTTGTCAAGTTTTATAACATAAAAACTTGACAAAATGAAGCAATGTTTCATATCTTTGGAGGATAGTCTAACGCTACAGAGGAAATGGAACATGAGCATTATGCAGCAAGTCCGGGAAAGAATTGAACAGGCCCAACCCGGTCAGCTGCTGACTTACGCTGATTTTCAGGTAGCTGATAGCCAGCTGGAGGCCTTGGCAGCGGCGCTAAGCCGCCTTACCAAGCAAGGAGTAGTAAACCGGCTGGCAAAAGGCCGCTACTATAAGCCAAAGGAAACCGTGTTCGGCAGCGTAAAACCATCCGAAAGGGAAATCATTAAGAGCCTTAGCACCTCCAAAGGCAACATCAAAGGGTACGAGAGCGGCCTGGGGCTTTACAACCAGCTGGGCCTGACCACGCAGGTTCCCCAGGAGGTGACGCTGATGACGCGCAAGCAACGCCGGGTGGCGAAGGTCGGGAAAACCAAAATCCGTTATGTGCAGAGCCCCACCCACTTCAAGTCGTCTGACGTTGACAAGCTGCAGGTCCTGGACGCACTGCGCGGTTACAAGAAGATCCCGGACCGCAACAGCGAAAAGACGATCCTCCTGCTGCTGGAGTATATCAGAAAATTAGCCGAGCGTGACATGGAGCGGTTCCTGGCGCTGGCGCTGGACTACAACCCAGCCACCCGTGCCCTGCTGGGAGCCTTGCTGGAGCAGCTGGACTATGCCCAGGAGGCAGAGAAGCTGAAGCAGTCCCTGAACCCGTTGACTAAATACAAATTGGGCATTAGCGGGAGCATCCTGCCCAACAGAAAAGACTGGAATATCATATGAACCTGCACCAAAACCCAGAAGTGTTCCGGGACGCCATCACGGCTACGGCGGAGGCCCTGCAGATCAGGGACGTGTATGTGGAGAAGGATTACTGGGTGACGCTGGTGCTCTACCGCTTGGCCCACTCTCCCTATGTGGGGCAGGCTATCTTCAAGGGCGGCACCTCCCTCTCCAAGGCCTATAACCTGGTGGAGCGCTTTTCAGAGGACATTGACTTGGCCATCAACGCGCCCGAAAGCATGTCTAACAACCAGGTCATGCAGCTGATCCGCAAAATATCAAAGGAAATAACCCGGGATATGGCGGAAGTGGAGGACCCGCATCGGACCAGCAAGGGCTCCCGCTTCCGTAAGACGCTGCACGACTACAGGGCCACGGTACAGGGGGACTACGGCCAGGCAACTGATAAGATTTTGGTGGAGATCAACTCCTTTGCCAGCCCAAATCCACACCAGCTGATGCCGATCACGACTTACATCAGCCAATTTATGGCCCAGCGTAGCTTGCTGGACCTGATACGCCAATACGGGCTGGAACCCTTTGTGGTGAACGTGGTGCGCCTGGAGCGCACCTTCACGGAGAAGGTGCTGGCTTTGGTGCGGGCTTCCTATGCCCAGGATCCCATAGATGAATTGGGCAGTAAGATCCGCCATGTCTACGACCTGCACGCGATGCTGAGAGTACCCGCGGTCGCCGCTTTTCTGCACAGCGAGGACTTCTTCGAGATGATTTGGGCTGTGCAGGCCGATGATGCCCGCAACAGCGAGTTTCAGGGAGACTGGGCCACACAGCCGCTGGATGCCTGTCTGCTGTTTACCGATGTGGGCGGAGCCTGGAATTCTTTAGCGTCTGCTTACCAGCAGGAATTCCGTTCCCTCGTGTATGGCACGCTGCCTGACGCGAAGGAACTGGTTGCCGTCCTGGGAAAGGTCGCTGCACGCCTTCAGGCATTCGGAGACAGGGAGAATTGAGTTAGATATTGCAGCGTTGGCTTCATGTAAGTAGTCCCACAGGCTGTGGGACTAACTGTTAATCAAACTATAGAATCAAATAGATAAGGAACCGCACAAGCCTTGCACAGCCGCTTTTCCTAATCTCTCTCCATGCGTAGGCTGATTTGACCCTCAACGGAAGCTAACGAATCTGCTTTTACCTTGAGCCTCTAGCGCTGGCTGCTCCTACTCTCTGAGTCTTCTCCCTTTTATGATTACTTGGAGATACGCTATAAAAAAAGCCGCTCTACTGTATCACCAACTCGTCTCACAAATCAAAATAATGGTTTGATTTGTGAGACGGCAATTTGGGACACAATACAGGCAGATCATAAATATTGACTACTTGTATTACTTAAACGGCCGTGGCTGTTGCACAACTATTGATAGTATTACCTTCTCTGATCCTGAGCTTTCTAAAAAGCTCTCAAGTCTCAGCTTTGTCTGTCTCAGTTGAAGAAAAGCGGTGAAAATAAAAAGGAACTGCCTGTAGAGCTCTGTTGCCGCTCTTTTTCCAGTGCCGTGGCTACACTGATTGACTTTGATGGTTTGTACTTCATGTACTTTTTGAGGTTGAAGGCAACGGCGGCCATAAGCATGACCTTATGCGCCCCTGATTTTCCTAGTACACCGATTCTGCGCAGGCCGTAATGCTGTACAAGGGTCCCGAAGACCGGGTCCACGGTGCTCTGACGAAGCTTTTTCATGCGCTTGCCGCGCCTGCTGTTCTGCCTGGCATAGGCCCGCTGGTACTGCTCGTCATAGGCCGTGCGGGTGATCTTGCGGCACCGGGCTTTGGGGGCGCAGGTGGGTTTGGACGCGCACTGCCTGCAGTCCGCCGGGGCCGCCCAGTAGTTCTTCAGCAGCCTGCCGTCCGCAGTGCGGTCAAAGCCCTTGAAAGGATGCGGCTTGCCCATGGGGCACATGTAGCGGTCGCTCTCCTTGTCATAGGGAAAGGCCTCTATCTCGGGCTTGTACTTGCCGAACACGGGGATCCAGCCTGTGATGCCCTGCTGCTCGAGCATGTGGTAGTTGGAGCCGTTGGAGTAGCCGGCATCGGCCAGCAGCTCCTGCATGAGCAGCGCATTCTCCTTTAGCCTACCTTGCACCTGCATCACCAGGGAAGGCAGGTGCTGGCTGTCCCGGCCGTCGCCAAAGTCCGCCCGCACATGAGAAATAACACCCTTGGCCGTGTCCACGGCCATGCTGCAGTGCTCGATGAGCTTTCTGTCCGAGATAATGTTCTCCAAGTAGCCTACCAGGCAGAGCTTGAAGAACACCACCGGGTCGATGCTCTGCTGGCCGCAACGCCCGTAGAATTGCCCCGTCAGTTCGTAGAGAAAGTTTAGGTCCAGCTGCTGCTTCAGTTGCCTATAGAAGCTGTGCTCCGGCACGTGTGCCGACAGCGAGAAGTGCAGCTCCTTCTCATCCGTGAAAGTTTTCCTGCCCTGCATAACACCAAAGGTTTTACCTATATGCTTACGGCTGGATTCGGACAGTTGTGCAACAGCCACCCTCCTTTTCCGGGATAAGAGCAAGCACTGGCAAGCATGGGCAAGCAGGAGCTTTCACAGTTTGCCGGTCACTCGGGGGTGCCGGGGTAGAAGTCCTCTTTCCTTGACCTTTGATTCTGCTGTAGGGATTGCGCCGCTAGCCTTCTCCTTTCCCTGTAGGCCATAATACCGGCGTAAATGACGCACCCAACCACTGAGGCAAGTACTGCTACTAAAAGTGCTTTTATCATCATCTTGGCTTAACTTAATATTAGTCACAATCTCTGTCGGTGCCCGGCTCCCCCATCCGTTGTCTCCCCACTGGCGTGAGCAGCGAGCTATTCTTCATTCATAACAGAAAAGCTATTACTGGTATTGTGTTTTTTCGTTGCGCTCAATTTCCCATGGGCTGTTCCACGGGCTCTCCCAACAGCCTTTATACCTCCGTCGGCCAGCGTGCTGTTAGGCCCCCTCGAACGGCCCGAACGACGGAGTTTACAGGGAGATGGCTATATTGTGAGGCACGGAAAGCTTCTTTTCGTCACGGACAGGCCAGCGAGCGGTCCCTGGTAGAAGCACTGGAAGGCGTCGCCGTTGACTTCTTTGACAGAAGAACCTTGGGCCGAAGCTACTACGAGTGCTTTGTTTCGGATGAGAGCTGCCTGGCGGGCTTTGGGAGAGGCGATGAGGGGACGCTGACCCTGATCAACCCAGTGTACCCCTTGGGCTGCGTGAGCTGGGGAACGGGAACATCATGCGCCTTCTGTCCATGATAAGGGACAACGGGAGCGTCCGCTTCCGTACCCCGCTACGACTGGTCCACAGCCGTACCGCACGATAACGACAGCTATGCAAAAGTCAGCTCCCAAACAGCGCTAATACAGCAAACACTTCGCCTTTTCAAGCGTATATGCTCTACTGCCTGATAAAGTTATGAAGGACGAGGGGGCCCGGCGGAGCCGTTGGGGATCGGTTGCGGGCGCGCCCCTTCCCGAGTCAGGGCATGAGCGAAGCACCCGAAGACATGACAGCCCTTGAAGACGAACAACTGAAGATAAAGTACGGCATCATCATAGCCAAGCTGCGCGCCGCCGTCGCCAAAAACAAAGCCCGCTTCCCGCAGCTGAACCTCATCTCCGTTTACCTGGACAGGACGGGGGCGGAGGCAGATGCGGCCGGGGGGCACCTGCAGCGGCTCGAGGACCTGTGCGCCTACCTCGCCCGGCTCGGCTCCTCCTGCTACGTCACCCGGCACCTGCACCACAACCTGTGCGCCGACGTGGAGGCGGCAAGGAGCAACAGCGTGTTCTTCAACACCAGGAAGAACTATATCTCGCTGCCCAAGTAAAAGGAGAGCAGAAGCCCCTGACGGTGCTTCCGTATGGTTAATTGCTTTGTAAGGAGAGCCGGGGGCGCGCCGGTGCCAACCTGGCTCTCTTTCTTTGCCCACCGGCCCCCACTTCCGCCGTTCGGCGCCTGCCCCACCACAGGGAGCCCGCGGCTTCCTGCCGGCGTCGACTTCAAAGTTCTGCAAGGTGGGCTGCTTAAGTCAAGAGTGGCCGGTGGCGGCCCTTTTCCTTTGCCGCTCCCCCAGCGCAGCGACCGTTCCAGGGCAAGCACCAAGCCATGAGAGCAGACTAGGTATAAATACTTAAAAGAGAGAGCCAGTACGGATTCCATCGAAAAAAGTTGGTGACCGGAATCTTTTTCTTGGTTTGGCGTGTCTGTTAGACAGGAATAAGAAGACCAGCAGAAGAATGATCATCCCCAGCCCAGTTATCAGGCTTGACTACAACCCTGCCACGGACGTTCTGTCGGTGGAGTGGCCCGACGTGCGCGAGCACTCCCTGGGCGAGGCCGAGCACCTGCTTGATGTCGTCGTGCAGGCCGTCAGGCTCTACGACGTGCGGTACCTGCTGACAGACACCAGAAAGGGGGTCGTGGACGTGCCGGAGCAGCGCTACAGGGAGCTGCTGCTTCGGTTCACCAGGAGCCTTGCCGCGACCCGGGTCCGGAAGCTGGCAAGGGTCGTGACCGTGGACACCCTGCGGGAAGGCCCCATCAGCCAGGTGACGCGGGAGTCCGCCCTTGCGGTGCCGATCCGGAGCTTCTACAGCACCGAGGAGGCCCTAGGCTGGCTCACCTCGAAGTAAGATCCCGTTCCCACCCCAAACGCCGCCGGCAAAAGCCAAAGGGGAAAGCAAGGAAGGACCGTCCGTTTGCGCCCAAAGCAGACGGCAACTCCCCTGCCCCTTAAGCTGCATGCCGTAAATCATCTCACCTTACGGGGGCATGCAGGATTATAAACGGCGGACCGCTCGGCATGGTTGGAGAAGGGATGGGGCACGTGAGCCGCGGATCCAGGCGTGCAATCAAGCCGTTCCCAGCGGAGGGCCCCGGAAAACTGTTTTTGTATCTTGCCAGCAAGGCCGGCGACCGCCCCCGCTCATCGAAAGCGCAGCCCCCCAGCCTGCCTGCGCTTTGCGCGCTGTTCTACTTATCAATTGAAAAGACGTTGGAGGTGTGCCCGCCACGGGAACCGGAGCGGTGCGTGCGCTTCAACCTGCCTCCCTTGCCCACCGCAACCATGGCTGGCGGCGCGACGTTTAGCCAAACTCAACCAAGCAACTACATGGCAAAGATCATCCCCTGCGACATCGGTCCCTCGACGGATTGCTACGCGGCCGTCAGCGAGGGCGAGCACGGCTTTATCTGCGGCAGGCTTCACGGCTGGAGACTGCACGACCTGAGGAACCCCTGGGTGCGCCGGACCCTGGACCGGAACCCCGACCAGGTGGTGGCGGCGTTTGAGACGCGCCAGGAGCTGGAGCAGTGGCTGGCCACGGTGCACGCGGGCCCGAGCCCCGGCAAGGGGGCGCCACCCGCCTCCCTGCCTGCCCGGCACGCTGCCAAGGGCATGGCGCCCGCTACCTTGGGCCTGTCCTGACAACTTGCCGCCACCTGAGCCGGGCCGCACATGCGGAAAGGCGAGCCCCGTGTTTGCCTTTTAGGGCAAACTGTTGTACCTTATCAAGGCAATCCCCGCGACCAAAGCGGGGATTGCCGTTGCCCGACACCGGTAGTTGGTTGATTTGCTTTGTGCAACGAAGGTGAAAACGCAGAAAGCCAAGGTGGGTGGTGCCCTCCTTGGCTTTCGTTTTCCCCACCCACCGCAGGAACTCCCAGTCCCCAGGCCGCGGCGAGCGGCCGGTACCGGATGCTCGCCCAGCACATCAACGCGCAAAGGCTTGCCGGGGCACGGGCAAAGACAAAGCAGGCACGAAGAACTTCCAGGGGAGCCGGTGACCCTATCGCTGATGGACGCGGGCTTTATCACCGTGGTGCTGGACCTGAACAGCTGCCATGTGGAGGTGCGGTGGCTGCGGCAAGTAAGCGCCGCCGAGTGCGGGCACCCGCTGCGGCTGGTTCTGCGCATCGCAAGGGAGATGCAGGCCGAGCTAAGGAAGACGCAGGCGCTTGCGGGGGATTGAGCCTAGGCGGCCTCCAGCTGCGCGGAAGGCTCCGCGTGGCGCAGGAGCGCGGCGCTTAGGCCCTCGGCCTCGCTCAAGCGGAAGCGCATGACAAAATCCGGGTGCTCGATGCTCCGGTAAAGGAGGGCGTCCGGGTCGCCGGCGGTGGCCACCCTCCTGAAGCTGTCGGCGAAGTAGTCGGCCGACATGGACTTGGCCACCCCGCCGTCGAGGTAGCGGATCTGCCCACCCCGCAGCAGGGGCAGGATGCGCTCTTGAAAGTCTTTCATCCGTCTTTAGAGTTAGGGGTTGCCGGTACGGGCATATCCCTGGGAAGGCCGGCACGGCTGCGGCACTCCCCCGGCTACTGTATGCACAGGGCTTGACCACCCTACTTGTCGCCTGAGGGCCGCGCTCTCAGTGCCTCGCCCCCAGGCTTCTACCCTGCCCACCTCTACGCCCCGCGCCGGCAAAGGTTCCGGTGCTTTATGGCCCGGGGTCCCAAAGCAAAAAAGCCCCCGCTTGGGCGGAGGCTCTGATGCTTTGGCTAAAAGTTTGGGCGGTGTTACTTTGCCGATGCGTCGGCGCCCTTCTCGTCTATCCTGATGGAGCCCTGCTGCCCCTGCGCGTTAGTGAGCATCACCTCATACACGGCCACTGCCCCGGCCTGGCCCTCGGCGGGCGCCACTTTATAAATCTCGCCGACTGTCCAGTCCTTGTAGGTGTCGCTCTTGAGGGCCGCCTTCACAGGCTCTGGTAGCTGGTCCTGCGTCACCTTCTCCTTTTTCTCCTCCTGGCCCTGGGTCTGCCCCTGCTGGGCGGCGGTCTGCGGAGTGGTGGTCTGTGCGCTTGCCTCGGTTGCGAATAGGCCCAGCGTTGCGATGGCTGCAGCCAGTACGGTTACTTTCTTCATAGTGCTTGTTCTTTATGGTTTAGGCGGGAACTCTCCCCGCTTGTGCCTTCCCCTTATGAGAGAACCGTGCCAACTCCGCACAAGACAGACAATAGCTTGCATGTTAGCCGCTTGCATGAAATGGGCCAGACCGGGCACGTGTGGAGGCAGCGGACCATCTGCGTGCCGCCCGCCACAGACTGGGGACATTCTCCCCCGCCCGGCCCTTCCTGCCGGGTGCCCACCCTTGCCAGGGCCCTGAAGGAAATTGCACTGTTTTCCCTGCCTTCCGGCAACCACTCTTGCCGTGCATCCGTAAAAAGGAACGGCTAAAAGTTGATGAGTTTCTTTACGGACTTATTTATAATGGAAAGGCTCCCCAGATGGGGAGCCTTTTTTCGTACACGGTTGGCTGGCGCCGAAGGTGTGGGGCCAACGAGAAAATTGGCTCCGCCTTGCCGGCGACAGCGCATCCTTTCGTACCTTTCCACAGCCCCGGCCGGACGGGGAGATACTTCAGTTCACAATGCACACATTTACCGAAGACAGCATGCACGGGTCGATCTTCATTTTCCTGAAGCGGTTCGTAGAGAGCAGCAGTGGCTACAGCGCCTGGATCAACCTGCTGGAGAGCGCGGGGCTGCCCCACCGCGCCAGCGCCCCCTACCGGATGGACGAGGTGTACCCCATCGGCGAGCTCTTTGCCCTCATCTCGGCCGCCGCCCGCGCCGAGGGCACGCCGGAGGCCGACTTCCAGGAGCGGTTCGGCCGCTTCCTGGTGCCCGACCTGCTGCTGGTCTTCAAGCGCTTCATAGACCCCTCCTGGCGCACGCTCCAGATGCTGCTGCACGTGGGCTCGCACATGCACGGGGGCATCAGGCGTGAGAACGGCAAGACCAACCCGCCCCCGCTGCACGTGACCAGCGTGGGCAGAAACGTGCTCGTCATCGACTACCACTCCAGGCGCAGGATGGCCGGCTTTGCCGTGGGCATCATCAAGGGGCTAGCCAGCTACTTTGACGAGGGTGATAGGGTGAGCGTGGTGCCAGCCACGGCCCTGAACGCCGAGCGGGTCCAGCTCAAGGTGACGTTTGAATAAGCAGCATGTTGGAAAGCCAGGCAGAGCCGTGGCGAAAGCCACTGATGCTTGGGAAGGCATGGCGCTTTTTGCGCTAAGAAATCCTAAGCCAACGGCCTGTAACAACAATTATGATAAGTCCCTTCCCAACTCGTCTCATTTAACCCTCGTGGCTGTTTTGTGAGACGCTATCTAGGACTAGAAACTATTGCCTCGTCCTAAACAAGTTAAACCAGCTTGGTATCTGCTTTTAATTCCGAGAAGAACTTATTCCAATCACGGGCAGGGAGCACGGCCACATTGAAGGTCTCAAAAGTTTTACCCCTGGCATTCTCATATTGCATAGCCTGCACCATGACCTCCGCCACGTCTTCCCTGGCGATGTACCCACCGCCCAAGTCCAGCTGCTCGGCAACTACCTGAAGGCTGCCGCTTTTGCTGCTGTTGAGCCGGCCAGGCCGGACAATTGTGTAGGGATGGCCGCTTCTTTGCACCAAGTCTTCCGTGAGCCTTTTCCAATAGAGCGGCTGGCCCAAATGGGTTGAAGATAGTAAGGCAGACTTATAAACGATGCAGCAGGACAGATAGACAATATGCGTCGCCTGCCCTGCGGGAATGCTATCCAAGGCCTTATCCATCCCCACATAATCCACCAGCTCATACCTGCGCTCACCAGAGAAACGGTCAGCTCCATGGGCTGCCAGAAGGTGCGTCGCACCGGTGACCAAAGCCTTCAGATCCCTGACCTCCACAAGGTCACCTGCAATGACCTCGACGCTGTTGCCAAAAAGCTCCCGGGCTTTAGCCAGATCCCTGCTCAGCACACGCACATGCAAACCCAGCTCAAGCAGCTTTTGCACGACGTGCTTTCCTGTTTGACCTGTTCCGCCTAGAACAGCGACTGTTTGTCTCATTGGATGCTATTTTACATGATCGTTTGACAAAGCGCTAAAACAAAGCTGTAACCTAAAAGCAACCAATTTTCAACCCGAAATTAAAACCCTTTTTAAACCAAAATTAACCAGGATAATAGTTGTACCACTTCCAATGATGAAACCTTTGATAGTAGCGGCTTATTTGCCTCAGCAAATGGTCGTTTGATGACACGAATGTCGCGCCTGTATCAGGACTAAACAAGCCAGCCAACGCAACTACTTAACATTATATCAAGCCCCTTCATTATCTGCCTTTGTTTATTTCCATCATGATCTCTGCAAATAATTGGGCAGATTTTAAGCGGTCACTCAGGCTGTACATGGTGGATACAGCTATCAGTTCATCCACTCCCGTTTCTTCCAAGAATTCCTGAATTTGCGTCTTCACTGTTTGCTTACTACCGACGAAGGAGTACCTGAGCATTTGCTGTAAGGTTGGATGTTGAAGTACTTCTCTCAACTCTTCAGTCATTTCGGTTGGTGGCTGTAATGGGTCTCTGGATCCTGTCAACACACCCACAAACATTCTTATTAAGGAGGTGAACAGTTTTTCGGCTTCTTCATCGGTATCGGCAACTAAAACATTCACCCCGGCGATGGCATAGGGTTTATCTAAAAACTCGGAAGGTTGAAACTCCTGTTCATAGATTCGCAGGGCGTTGTGTAAATGTGTTGAGGCAAAATGGCTGGCAAAAGCGTAAGGCAATCCTTTTTCAGCCGCTATATGTGAGCTATCGGTAGTTGAGCCCAATACATACAGCGGAACAGCTGTACCCTCTGCAATGGGAGCCCTTACTTTGGCACCTTTATTCTCTACTGAAAAATACTGCTGAATTTTTTCTATTTCCCGAGTAAAAGAATGTGCTGCCTCCATAAAATCTGACCGGATAGCACGCGCAGTTGCCTGGTCGGTACCAGGCGCCCTTCCAAGACCCAAATCAATGCGGCCAGGGTATAAATGAGCCAAAGTCCCAAACTGTTCTGCTATAATCAAGGGCGAATGATTAGGGAGCATCACACCGCCTGAACCTACCTGGATCGTGGTGGTGTTTTCGGCCACGTAGCCAATGAGGATGGAGGTGGCGCTGCTGCCAATATTATCCGAGTTATGATGCTCGGCAAACCAGATGCGTTTGTAGTTACGTGCTTCCGCTTCTTTTGCCAATGCCAAGGAATTGTGCAGCGTCTGTTGTATAGTTTCCCCCTGCGATACAATGGCAAGTTCTAAAATAGAATAAGCTATTTCTTTATGATCCATAGTATTCAATGCCAATGAGATTCTTATTCGATTCTGCTCATCAGGTACAGCTATTTACTAACCAAGCAGTCTATTGATTATGTTTACCCTGCCGGAGCCTCTTCTCGGAGCCTTACAGGTAGCAGGGAGCGGGTATGTATGCGGGAACAGCTACTACACACAAGAGTGCGGCACGAAGATGCTGGTAGAGCCTATTCAGGCAAGTAGGAAAAACGAATAAGCCTGCTTTAGATTTCCAGCGGCAGCCAAAGGCCACACGGCGACCACTTCTTCAATAGAAGGAGGAGCTTAAGACTTGCATGTTTCCTACTTACCTATTTATGTTATCTCCCTAAATGAATAATTTACTCACATAAATAACACCCGGCTTAAACTGACACCGAAGTCTGCATCAGGATTAGTTGTGGCATCTCCAAGTCGTTCTTGAAACGCTGCAACCGCCAGATCGCGTCGTTTAGGTAATCGCGCCCTATCGGCTGCCGCAATGGCAGCCGGCAGTTCTTTCAACGTGAGGTCGGTGCCGTAGGCAGGTGCGCCTGGTTGCTGCCGCCAGGACTCGTTGAGTGAACCTGCATCAAACGCATCGAATCCCGTTTCCTCAACCAGGGCCATCGTCACCTTCCGGTCAATTTCCCGATCTGCGGCTATTGGGATAGCGATCCGGTCAGAGCTTCCGGCCGGCTTCCCTTTCTTTGCAAAGGAATCTGAACCAATGGCATTCCATGCCTTTGCCACTGGGCGTGCTAATTGTTGCTGCACCCATAGGCTTTCGACTTGCCCAGCCTCAATGCTGTCAATTCTGTTGTCACGTCCTGGATAGTAGTTTGAGGTGTCAATCACGACTGTTTCATCTGAAATGCCAGCCAGAAGCGGCGCAATCTCAGGAATGCGGTGAAGGGGAATGGATATGATGATCGCATCCTTATCCAAAGCAGCTTGCTCAGCCGTTAACGCTTTTGCACCAGTAGCAAGCACTTCACTGCCTATCGTTTCCGGGCCTCTTGAGTTCGCAACATGTACCTCATGCCCTGCCGCACTCAGTTTCAAGGCTAGAGTTTTACCGATATGGCCGGTTCCAATGATTCCTATTTTCATATAGCTATATATTTTATATTTCTAAAAGCTGGCTTGGGCAAATCTAAATTGCCTCTAAGTGTATATGCTTCATTTTAATACGGCGTATTCCGCATTTCCACTAAAAACGCACAAATTTTCAAAATCTGCGCTTAATCCAGTCGGCAATGTCTTTGGTGACAATATCACCTTTTTCCTCATTCATCAAAAAATGGCCGATGCCGCTGTATAAACGCAAGCTGTTGTCGGTTGAATTGGTTTCCTGGTAGAAATCAATCGCATCCTGCGGCACCACGTACAGATCGGCGTCACCGCTTACCAAAAGCACCGGGTCGGTGAACTTGCGGCTGTTGTCGCGCAGATACTCCAAACCGCCTTCAAAAGCATTGATCAGGGAAACCGAAACCTCGTTCAGGGAAAGCGTATCCCCCGCAACAGAAAGTTCCTTTAAATCTTCCAGGCCCGGCAGGTTCAAGGTTCCATGGGCGGCTTCTATGGCAGAAATGTAGCTTTCGGGATCTTCGGGCCTAGGCAGCCATCCAAAATTCATTTGGTGATAACGCAGCACCCCGGCCGCTAAGATATACCCATCGACCTGACCTGGGTTCTTGGTGCCATACAAGGCAGCCACATGCCCGCCCATGCTGTGCCCGAGAATAAAAACAGGCAATTTCGGGTTTTCCGCTTTGGCTTTCTTTACGATGACATCCATATCGTCCACCATTTCAAAGAAGCTTTTTACATAGCCTCTCTTGCCTCCGGAAAGGCCGTGACCCCGGTGGTCATAGCGATAGACAGCGATATTCTCTTTGTTTAAATCCTTCGTAAATTTATCGTACAGACCCAGGTGGTTCGACAAGCCGTGCGCGACAATTAAAACCGCCTTGGCCTGCTTCTTCGGGTAATCTTTGCTTAGTCGCAATTTTATCCCGTCGTAAGACGTAACCATCTCAATAGCTTGCTTTCCGGTTTGCGCATGTGCCAAGTTCAGAAAACTCAATCCGCTGATTACTATGGTGAGCAACACCAGCCTTACTGATTGTTTAAGGGTTCTATTTCTCATTTTTCAGCTTCTTTGTTAATCATTGTTTTTTCAAAAAACGGACGTGCCATCTCATCAGCCTGAGCAAGGTTCTCAGCGCGTTTACTGATGTCAGCCTGCTGCAAGGCGGCTTTCAACGTGTCTTTATCGAGATCCTGGCAATAGGCAGGTTCACCCGGCTGCTGTCTCCACGAATCGGACAGCAAACCCCCATCGATGGCATCAAAACCTATTTTATCAATGAGTTTCATGACAATCTGTTTTTGTTCTTCTTCATTACCTGCAACCGATAATGCAATTCGATTTGGTGCTCCGGCCGGAACAGCCTTGGAAGCTAAACTTGGCGCTGTGATATTGTTGAAAGCCTTGATCACCGAATGACCAATTACCTTCGCGACCCACTCGCTATCCGTTAACCCACCTTCGATATCAGCATTCTTGCCGTCGCGGGAAGGGTAGTAATTACCCGCATCGATAACGATGGCTTTAGAGGTGGAAAGAACGGATTTGGGAAGATCCACTATTGCTTTCTCTGGGATAGCGATGATGACAAGATCCTTAGCGCCTGCAGCTTCATCTGTCGTCACAGCCCGGGCCCCGGTTCTCTCGGCAACTTCGCTTAATGATTGAGGCCCACGTGAATTTGCAATCAAAACCTCGTGCCCGAGAGCCGTCAGATACCCGGCAAGTATACTTCCAATGTTTCCTGATCCAATTATTCCTATATTCATATTTATCTTACTTGTTAATTAATAATGTGCTACTTAGTCAATGCTACTGTAGCGTTCTCTCGGGGGAAGCTGATTGATTTCCCTGTATATGTCTACCGCATGATCAACAAAACCTTCAGGGTAATTTCCGGAAACCAGTATTTCAAAAAAATCAGATTTGATATTCTGCATTCGATTGAATGCCAGTTGCTGCTTTTCCACCAATGTTTCTCTAGCTGCAGATGCCCTGGCTTTGACAAGGTCGTCTACTTGTAGGTCTGTACAATAAGCAGGGCTACAAGGCTGCTGTCTCCAGGAGTCTTCCAAAGAACCTGCATCTAAAGCATCAAACCCGGCATCATCTACCAAACGCATGACCACATCAATCTCTTCCTGTACATCCCCCGCGACCGCCAGGGCAATTCTATCAGGGCTACCTTTGGGTTTCCCTTCTACAGCCAGGCTATAGGCATTGATATTGCTGAAAGCTTTGACTACGCTTCTTCCCATCTGCTGTTGCACCCATACACTGGCCACGGTTCCGTTTTCAATCTCTTCGATTTTACCGTCACGGTGAGGCCAGTAGTTAGTGGTTTCCACCACTACGACTTTATCGTCTAACTTACCTTCCAGTGTTTTCGCTAAATCCGGGATCCTAAGAAGAGGTATTGACACGATTAGGACCTCTATGTCTTTAATCACTTCATCCATTTCTACTGCTGTTGCACCCGCCGATAGGGCGATAGGCTGTATGTCAGTTACCCCTCTGGCATCTGCGATTGTAACCCGATGTCCCGCAGCACTAAATTTGCTTGCTAGTGTCTTGCCGATCAAGCCGGCCCCAATTATTCCAACTTTCATAATTAGTATAATTTATTATTTTTATTATTCTATTTAGTTTACACACGGGGGTCAATCCCATACTGGTCCGGGGCGCCGAGGTGCCCCCTCAGGGTCTTGCTTTCATACTCCTGGTGGAAGAGCCCGCGTTCCTGCAGGATGGGAACCACCTCGTCCACAAAGACATCGATCCCGTCTGTATTGACATCAGCCGAAATCCAGAATCCATCGGCGGCGCCTGCCTCAAACCACGCCTGCATGTGGTCGGCGGCCTCAACACCCGGCCCCACGATCACGGGGTGATAGTCTATGACCCCGTGGGCCAATATATCCCGCAAACTCCAGCCTTCTCTGGCAATTTTCAGGGCGTGTGCTGCGCGAGGGTCGTAGGGGGACGGGCGGGCTGCCGCCAACTGCGCTTTTGAAAGCGGTTCGTCCATTCGGGTGGAATCGAGTGGGATACCCAGCATCTGCTGCAGGTAGCCCACCCTCTGCGGAATCAAATCTCCTGCTAACTGAATACGGCGGTCCAGTGCCGCGCGCCTGTCCTTGGCAATGGTGGTCATCAGGCCCGGGATATATTTAATCTCGTCAGGGTCCCGGCCGTACCGTTTGGCCGCCTCCCGGAACGCATTACGTTGGGCGCGGGCATCTTCAATGGTAAAGGCCGCTCCAATGACTGCATTGGCGAAACGCCCAGCCATTTCGTGCGCATTGGGGCTACCGCCGGCATGAAAAATGATAGGCTGGCCCTGCTCCGATGGGGGAATATAAAGCGGCCCCCTTGAGGCGACATACTTGCCTTGCAGGTTGATGGGTACGATCTGGTCTTTCCTGGCGAACTGGCCGCTTTCCTGGTCATGCACCCAGGCGTCTTTTCCCCAGCTGCCCCAAAGCGCCTGGATGAGCTGAATGACCTCGTGGGCGCGGCCATAGCGTTCCTCACTCGATGGAATAACCCTTCCATAGTTTGCCGCCACATCGTTGCCGCTGGAGGTGACGGCGTTCCAACCCGCCCGGCCGTGGCTCATAATATCCAGGGCTTTGAATTGCTTTGCCAGGTTGTAAGGTTCGTTAAAGGTGGTTGACCCCGTGGCGACCAAACCGATGCGCTTGGTTTCGCGCGCCACGGCGGCCAGTGTGAGCATCACATCGAGGTTGAAGCTCGGTGACTCGGTCTCTATGTCCGTCAGCATAGCGCCAGGGCCGTCGGGCAGGAAGATGAACTGGAATTTACCCCGCTCGGCTGCCTGCGCCTGCTTTACCCGCGCATCGAAACTCGTGTAGTTCTCAGGGTCCACCCCTGGCATGCGCCAAGCCCCAGGCTGGGAGCCGTATCCATTTCCAAGATGCAAACCGATGAGCATCTGTTTACCTGCCTTGGCGTCGTTTTTTATTGATTCATTATAAGCCATGATCCTAATTTTTTAATTACATGTATAACACCCAACCTTAGGGGTATTTGCATCCGGATTCATAATAGCGTCTCCCAATCGTCTTGAAGGACTGCGACTACCACATCCCGCCTTGTAGATTTTTATCTTTGTTAAGTGTTGCAAAGTTACGATTTATTACTTTCCTTTGTATAGCGCTTTCCCAAAGGAAAGTGAAATAGTTTAAAATGAAGAGTTATGGCTAACAAAATGGGGTACCTGTCCTGCCTGGAAACGGTAAAGCCGGTGCGGGATGCGATCGACGTAATTAATGGCAAATGGAAATTGCCCATCATCATCTCTGTAATGACCGGCAATGGGCGGTTCACCGATATACAGGATAGTATTCCCGGGATCACCCCGAAGGTGCTGGCCAAGGAACTCAAGGACCTGGAGCAGCACCAGCTGATAAAGCGGGTGGTGGTAGAGGATTACCCGGTGAAGATCCTCTACAGGCCGGAACCCTATGCCCATACCTTAACTCCTATCATCGAAGCCTTGAAGGGTTGGGGGCTGAACCACCGGAAGAAGATCTTTGAAAAGGACTAGTATTGAGGCAAGCAAGAACAGAAAGTCAAGCAGCTTTTCTGATTGGCAGGTAGCCCCTATGTAGCAGAAAGCCGTACCTATAAGCTTTAGATCAATTTGAATAAGGAGAAAAAAATAATGAGTAAAATAGCCTTAGTGGTAGGTGTAAGCGGGATCACGGGAAGCAACCTGGCAGAAGAACTGGTAAAGCAGGGCTGGACGACCTATGGCCTGGCCCGAAATCCTAACATTAGCATAGAGGGTTTACAGCCAGTTGCAGCAGACCTTCTTAGCCCTGAAAGCCTGTCAGCCGCCCTTGCCGATGTTGCGCCTACGCACGTGTTTTTCACCAGCTGGACGCGCATGGAAACGGAGGCAGAAAATATCAGGGTGAATGCAGCGATGGTTCGCAACCTGCTGGATGCCTTGGCTCCGAAGAAGTCGGTGCAGCACGTTGCGCTGGTAACTGGACTCAAGCATTACCTGGGCCCTTTTGAGGCCTATGCCAAGGAGGGATTTCTGCCCGAAACGCCCTTGCGCGAGGAGCAGCCACGGCTGGACATAGAGAACTTTTATTATGCGCAGGAAGATGAAGTGTATGCCGCTGCCGCCCGTGATGGCTTCACCTGGAGCATTCACCGCCCGCACACAGTTATTGGCAAGGCGGTAGGCAACCAGATGAACTTAGGAACCACCTTGGCCGTCTACGCCACCATTTGCAGGGAAACGAATCGCCCGTTCCGATTTCCTGGATCAGAAGCGCAATGGAACGGCCTGTCGGACGTGACCGACTCCCGGGTACTGGCCAAACACCTGGTATGGGCAGCCACAACGGAAGCCGCCCGTAACGGAGCATTCAATGTAGTGAACGGAGAGTACTTTCGCTGGAAATGGCTGTGGAAGCGCCTGGCTAGTTGGTTTGGTGTGGAGCCTGTCGGCTTTGACGGCACCGTTCATCCCCTGCAGGATCAGATGGCCCAAGATAGTCCCGTGTGGCGTGAAATTGCAGAGCGGGACAACCTAGCCGAACCTGATCTGAGTCGATTGGCATCGCCCTGGCATACTGACCTGGACCTGGGACGTCCGATTGAGGTGATGACGGACATGTCGAAGAGCCGCAAGCTGGGATTTACTGTTTATCAGCAAACGGAAGAGTCGTTTTTCGACCTGTTCAAGCAACTGCGTAACGATCGGTTGATTCCCTGAAATTCCTTCATCACAAAAAAGGGATCATCTTACGGCAATAACATCGAACAAAGGAAGGGGTGAAAGATCGAACAAGCTGATTTGGGGATGTGTTATACAATCTACAACTTTTGCTATGAGGATGAATTACCAGCTACCAACACTGGTAATTGTAATGCTTTTTCTGCCCTTGTAGACTCCACAACAGTAAAGGACAATCTTTAGAAACTTCATTAGTAGCTTGTTAGCCAATAACAACGATTATGATAAATCCTTTCCCAATTCGTCTCATCATTCCCTCCTTTTTCCGAGATAAGAGCAACCGAAGGCAACCAGGTGTCTCTCAAATATGAATTGGGCCACCCGAGACTGCAGGGACAGCATATACTGGTGGCCACCCCGTTCCACGTTGCTTTCTGTTGCTAATCAGCGGCTGTTGCCTGCACCGGGCACAGTAGGGAAGTTTAGTGATGGCAGAACACTTATTTTAGGGCTGAAGGCAAGTTTTGCTGCTGTAAGCATGCCTTTTTATAGTTGGATAATGAAGGATTTACTTAGGAAATTGTGAGCTTTTTCAGGACGAGGCAAATTGTTGACATTTACATAAAGCTGCATACAAAACAGCAGAATATGCCTCCCCCTTCTGCTTTTATGAGAGAAATATCCCGCTATAGAAAGTTAAACGCAGGGCAACCCTCACAAAAAAGTATCAGCAGCGGGTGAAGGCTGACACGCATCATCCCTCTATGGAGAGCAAAGCTTAAAAGATCAATGCTATCTATGGATAACCGTCATCTCCTGCAAGGTAGATAAATGACAGCGACGCCAACCTTTTATAAACCTGCGGTTTGGTTGCTTTTGAGCCAGTTCAGTCCACTTTCCCTATCAGTGAAGAAGCGCACCTCTACCAGGGAGCCTATGCAACCAGCATGATTTGCCTCCCCTGCTGCTTCACCAAAAGAACTGAGGTCATCTATGTAAGCTACATACGCGATGCCTGCGCGACAGGCGAGAGGCAGCCAGGCTTTCTGTAACCATGTCCTTACATCCGCCCTTTGGACAGCGAGCTTAGTTATGTCATCCAGCCTGTAGGAGCAGTGCATCTGCTCGTGTACCATAAGGCTAAGCGATAGCGCCTGTTTAATCTCTTTCTTAGAGGCGGCGCTGAACCAGGTGGCTTCCACTATGTCCATTTCCTCTACATACTCAATTTCATGGATGGGTTTTCCGAAGGTATTCCTAACTTCCATCAACATCGTGATTTCCGGCTAAAGTATTTTCTCACATATTATCCTATACCTGCCATTCTGGTATAAAAACCGATTGCTATCATCTTTCCCAAAATTTCACTAGTTCAAGTCTTGAAATTCTGTCATTCTCTTTTAATACCAAATACAGGTCAGTTACTCCTTCTGTTCCTTTTATTTCAAATACTTAGATTCGTTACGCTAAAATTGAGGGCACATGGAAGTAGTAGTTTCCCTGTGCCTGCCACTGGATAATGCAGCTTCCAAAAATGAAGAATTCCTTTTACTGGGGGTAAGCATCGTTTGCAGAAGTGGCGTACAATCCAAGCAAAGTACCCGTGAAACCTCCTGCCACATTGGTTGAAAGGATATCCCCTGAAACAGTACCTCCCAAATTCACGAAGTCGGTTCCATTCGTTGAATAGCTAAACTGGTAGTCATCTTCGTCTGCCTTAACCTGTAGCCGTATAGGCTTCCTAGCATCTATTTTGCGGCTGGCAATAACCTTGGATTGTCCCTTCTCTGTTCTTTGCAACACCACATAGTAATCCTTGTCTTTTTTGGTAACACCAAAAACGTAATTGAAACTTTCGCTTTGCAAAGCCACTATACCGGCTAAATCCTTTTCTGAGGCCGGCCTGTAATCAAGCGTTGTGGTATAGGAGAAGCTGTTGTGCTGTTGTCGGTGAAAGAGCGTTGAGGTAGGTTTGATTTCCTTAATATTCACCGGGAAGGGATTTATCTTCAATCCTTTCTTTGTAGAAGAAACAAACGCCTCTCGGGGGCCTCTTAGACCAATCCACCTGTGATCCAATTTGTCAGAAGTGAAATTATCGGTGAAAGTAAAATTGCCGTTGGGAAAGTAACCTTCTTCGCCGGTTTTGTTTTTGACCCCTGCTGGCGTCTTCAGCTTTGGTTCCAGGGGTACAAGCCCATTTACAAAAACGGGAAACTCACCAGACCAGTCGACAGGCAGAATGAATGTCTCACGGCCAATGTTTACCCTGCCCTTTTCGTTTGGACGAATAGCCAGGAACACGCCATAATGTTTGCCATCAGGCCCCTCCACTAAGTCGGCATGTCCGGCCCAGTCCACCTTGTTTTGCCTATTGGGATTAAGATGTCTTTGTGAAAGGATGGGATTGTTTGGTGCAGGTGTATAAGGACCTCTCGGATCATCACTTACAAAAACAACTTCGCTGTGGTTTCCACCCGTACCGCCTTCGGCACACATTAAAAAATAACGCCCGTCTTTTTTGTAGATATGAGGGGCTTCAATCCAGATGGGCTTTTTTCCAATATCAACCCCGCCGTCAACTATAATCTTGTCGGTCCCGGCAACTACCTGGTCCTTTTCAAGGTCATACTCCCAAATCTTTATCACCCGGTGCCCTTCATAAAGTTCTTTTCCTTTATCCGGGGCATCGTTATGCACCACATAGGCTTTCCCGTTGTCATCAAAGAAAAGAGAGGGGTCGATTCCGTTGAATTGTAACTTGTTGGGCTCGCTCCAGCCTTTTGATGGGTCTTTGGTTTTCACGACAATATTTCCCAGCCCTCCAGCAAATGCTGTCGTAATCATATAAAAAGTGTCGTTGTTCGGATTATACTCTATATCCGGTGCATATACCCCGGCGCTGATTCCTGTATCGTGCACGTTCAGCTGCGAAGTACAATCCAGCACATGCCCAATCTGTGTCCAGTTTACCAAATCCCTGGAGTGGAAAATCGGCACTCCGGGAAACATGGCAAAGGATGAGTGCACCATATAGTAATCACCGCCTTTGCGGGTAATTGCCGGATCGGGATAAGCGCCCTGCAAAATAGGATTGTAAAACTCACCTTCATTCAGAGGGTAGTTTTTGTATACCTCGTCTTTTCCTTCATACACAAAATTGGAAAACACGGGTGCATTCTTTGCCATCCTCCCCTTTGTCTGGCTGTTTCCCTCAAATCCCATCAAAGCAAACAACGCCATAAAAACACATTGCAGCATAAACTGCCTGTTTCCTAGTGGAGCTAATCTAAATTTAATTCTGTTCATCTTTAATTTATATCCTTTAATTTTTTCAGTTTAAACTCTTTAAACGCGTCTGCAATCACCATTTCACAGGTCATTTTGCCTTTTGGCGCCTTGCCCCAATCAACACTTGCATTTACATTTTACCCGTATGGAGTTGTCCCTTTCTCAGAAGATACTTTTAGCTAATTCTGCTTTGATCTTCAAGGGGATCGATGGAAGTGAAACTGCGGCTAAGCAAACGGTCGTGCGAATTGCTAGCGCTGGTTTCAAATGAAAGACCGCCTGCTCACTTATTGGGCTCGTTCTTGAGAAATTTGTTTACCTCCAGCCAGTGCATGAAGGCATCGAACCAGCGATTACTGGTCCGGTCTGGGTTTCCAAGCCCGAAGCCATGGCCGCCGTTCTGGTAGAGGTGAAACTCGACAGGTATGCCCGCTTTGTACCAGGAATCAACCACCCCGAACTGCCCGCGGAAAAGGAAGTCATCAGTTGCGATTACATTGAACATGGGCGGCGCGTTTTTCGGCACCTCCACTGGGCCCATACCGCCATAGATAGGACCTATGAAGGCCAGTTTCATGGTCTTGGAGTTTAGCGTTGCATGCATGGTAAGGCCGGCGCCCGCAGAAAACCCGATCATGCCTATTCTGTCCGTATCGACACCCCATTCTTTGGCTCGTTTGAGAATTAGAGCGTAAGCAGCCTCGGCGTCTGCGAGCTGGGTAGACAGGTCCAGCTGCGGCATGCCTGGCGGGGTTGCACTTGGTGAAGTGTCAGAAGGCGCGGCCGGAGCCGCGGGAGGGCGATTCATCCAAGCTTTAAAGTCATCAAGCGATTCGGGAGTAGGATGAAGCCGGTATTTCAGGACAAAAGCAGCGATTCCTTTTTCAGAGAGTGCTTTGGCAACTTCCCAGCCCTCGTTGTCCATAGAAAGCCACCTGAAACCGCCGCCGGGTGCCACAATTACGGCTGTGCCATTTGCCTTGCCCGGGGCAGGCAGGAAGGGGGTTAAGGTGGCAGTTGAGACGTTTCGCGCCATAGGGTCGCCCCACTGGCGGAACCAAGTTTCAGGGGCTTTCTGGCCATTTACACCACCTGTACCGAGCGGGATAGAATTCGGCTCGGCAGGGGCTTTGAGTGGATAGATGGTGCCATCCTGTGCCATTGCTGTAGCAGACGAAACTAACAATATGGCCAGAATTAATCTGCTAGCCATTTTTATTGGATTGAAACCCATGGAGAAATCCTTTTAAATGATCGTTAAAAAACCTGGCATGATGACAGGAAATTAGAATTTTCCCTTTTACAAATTATTGAAAATTTTAGCGGCCACTTCCGTCGTTGTTTTTACTCCAGCGAAACTTACTCGGCTTATTTTTGAACGCTATTATTAAAATAACTATTCTGAAAACATCCAATAGTCAAAAAACAGGATGTTGCTTGCCTCTTTTCCTTTAAAGACAAAGTATACATCATGGATGCCTGTTACCTTCTTAACACTGCTTGCTACCAGGGCCCACCGGTCATTTCCTCCGGTAAGGGGCGCTTTCACGGTTCCTATCAATTCTCCTTCTACACTGCCCAACCTGACTTCCAGGTTCACTTCAGTATTATGTGTCGTGCCAAGTCTGGCAGTAAATTTAGAGGCTCCCGTCTTCCGGAAATCGACGTCTTTTACTTTGGTGTAGGCACCGTTCCGCAGGGCCGTCACGAATACACCAACTTTTTCATTCTGCATAGACTTGACCCCTTCAGACCAGGCTATGGTCTCCGCCTCGTTCTTCACAAACGGGTTTAAAGGGGCCAAGCCCCTGGTAATTCCTTTCGTCATTTTCATGGGCTGGATGGTACCGTCTTTTTTGAACGTTACCTCCTCCACGCTAACGGAGCGGGTAAAGCCGCCACCGCCAGGCAAGGCCCCGTTATGGTAGAAGAAATAGGTTTTCCCCTTAAAATCTATGATGCCCGGGTGGTTGGTAAAACTGCTGCCCTCGGTAGACATTAAAACGCCCTGGTATTTCCAGGGGCCGGTAGGGTTGGCGCTGGTGGAATAACCGATGTGCTCCGGCAGGGGGCCTGCGGCAAATAGCAGATAGTACAACCCTTTGCGCTTATAAAGCCATGGACCTTCCTCATAGGTGGTAGGCCGCTCCGGACTGCCTTCGCGCCTGCCAAACGATGCTACGGTGTTGGGAACTTGCACGATTTCGCCCTGGTAGGATATCATGTCTTCGTTCAGTTTGACGTAGAAACTCTTCGGGTTGCCCCAATACAGGTAGGCCTGCCCATCGTCATCCAGGAAAATCGAAGGGTCAATGTCCCCTCCTCCACTTTGGATCAAGGGTTTGCCCAGCGGGTCTCGGAACGGCCCGTAGGGGCTGTTGGCAACCGCTACCCCAATGGCCATTTGGTTATCATGGGTGGTTAAGGGAACATACATGTAAAATTTACCTCCCCGTTCTATGCATTGCGGGGCCCACGCATTTATCCTGGCCCAACTGAAATCGGAATAGGCCAGTATGGCGCCATGGTCTGTCCAGTTCACCATGTCCTCGGTGGTATACAGCTTCCAGTCATTCATGGTAAACCAGGTAGAGCCGTCTTCATCGTGGCTGGTGTACAGGTACAGCTTATTGTTATGTACCATGGGGGCCGGGTCGGCAGTATAGGCGGTTTGGATGATGGGGTTTTGCGCCTGGGCGAGAAACGACACCAGACAGAAAGCGTACATCAGACAGGTTGCGGTGAATAGGTTGTTCATTTTTACGGCTAAAGTTTTTAAAGCTCCCTATAGGTTATTAAGTAGGAGGGCTGAAATAAACAGCCATTTCATAATCCTGGAAAGGTTTTGGTTACGAACAGTCGAAGGGCAGCGCGAGCGTGTTTCCAGGGAGTTCATGTTGTTGTAATGGTTCGTTATTCCACCTCCGTATTCTGGTGATGGATGCGGAAATAATCGAAATCCACTTGGCCGCCCGGTGTTTTGGTGGCGTAGTTGAACAGCCCGAAGCGGTACCCCATAAAGTGCGGAATGGTGTAGGCCATCTTCAGTGGAGCCCCAATCCTAACCCATGTCTTCCCATCCAGGCTGTAGAAGAAGTTCGTCACATCTTTGCGGTACCTGAAATCACACGCGGCCTTCAGGTACACCTTGCTCTGCCTGAGAGGCACTTTCTCCTGCTCTACCGGACCACCAGATTGGGCATTGACCACCACAATGGATTTAGCTCCGTTCTCTGACTTGACCCCAACCAAGCCGTATCGCTGCTGCAGCAAAGCAAGGCCGGCAAAATCACCTTCCTTCATCTTCGATACGTCTATCAGGGTTTCACCGGTGCTCTCCGGCCCGACAGTGCGCTGGGTGAGGGTATTTCTGGCCAGCAGAAAGGACGAGTCCACCCGCCCGGTGGTTAGGCTCAGGTGGCCTTTCCGCTTTGTAACAGACCAAAGCCTGTTGTCTGGGTTATGGTTCCACTGCCAGACCAGGGGCAAGGCCGCCTCGCCTTTCTTACGCGCAAATTCATCTGATGCCACAACACCCGGCAGGAGGCCTGTACTGGCGGGTAGGTTCAGGGTATCGGGCACTTTGCCGTTGACGCCCAAGGCCGGCCAGCCATTCTCCCATTTTACCGGCACCAAATACGGGATACGGCCCACGGCCCCATGGTCCCGGAACAGGTACGCGTACCAATCACCGCCCGGCGTATCAATCAATCCGCCCTGCGCCACTCCCTTGTCTTGCAGCACCACCCGGCCTTCATAGGGTCCGGTGATCTTATCTGCCCGATGCACAATGACCGTCCGCATACCGTCTTTGGGCCAGGCGATGTTGAAGAGGTAATATTTCCCGTTCACCTTGAAAAGCTGGGAGCCTTCGGCCGGCAGCCCTACATGGGGGCCGGCAGGTGCCGTTGCATCTTCTATCAGGACCCTTTCCGTACCTGGCTTTGTTCCTGAAAGATCCTCCTTCAACGCTGCCATCTTCAACTGCCCGCCGCCCCAGATCATGTAAGCGCGGCCGTCATCTTCGAAAAATAAAGTATGGTCATGAAGGGAAGGCTCAAAGGAATGGGCTTTCCAGGGGCCTTTTTCGATGTCCTTCGTCGTGTAAATGTAGGTTTTCCCGGTCGTTTGGGCGAAGGTGGTCACGTAGTAGGTGTCGTCATGAAAACGAAGGCTGCTGGCCCAGGAGCCTTTGCCATAGGCACTTTCCCCATTGGCCAAGTTCAACGCGTCCACGTCTCCCAGGGTGTCATAGGCATAATTCACCAGTTCCCAGTTAACAAGATCTTTGGACTTCATGATGGGCAACCCCGGGCTCATGTGCATGGTGGTACTGCTCATATAGTACGTATCCCCTACCCTGATCAAGGCAATGTCAGGAACATCGGCATGAATGATAGGGTTCTGAGCACCTTGCCCTTGCGAAGGCAAGGTGCTTAGGCAAACAAGGGCTAATAAACCCAATCGTAAAAGCTTTCTCATCATTGGCGTCATTCGCTTTCTTAACAACACAACTGCCGTGAAGCAGTGTTTTCCTCCTGACTTTAGGCTGGAGGGGTATGGTGCCCTAGGGCTACTTATGCCATAGACCGTATCAGTTCAACAAAAGTCCTGTCAGGGTCCTGCACCGGCACAAAATGCGATTCCTGATTCAGGGGTGTGGGCGGACTTCCCAGGAAAGGCACCTTCTTTTCCTTCAGTCTTTCGCTTATGGGCCTCAGTGCTTTTCCACTGATCGTAAAGCTTTTGCCCTCCACCAGCCCAATTCCCTTTAAATAGAAATCTAAAGAGCTGTCCGGGTCGGACACCACCACACCCAAGCCAATTAACTTACTGCTTGCGCTAAAATATAACAGTTCGAACCAGTAGCTGACTCAAAAATGCTCATTACAGGTTGTTTATTTTACTAAATTCTTAAAGGCTGATCCAAAAATCAGATAGCTGGTATTTCCGGCAATCGTGCCCTCGTTTTGTCCCCACAGAAACGGCCAGTCATCGTAGTTTTCAAAGTGGTCGGGTTTTCTGAATAATACACCCGGAGCAACATTGCCCGGAATAAAGGAGAAATCGGCCCTGTTATTGCCGTAAAAGACCGCTTTGGGACGAGTGGCACCCACCGTTGCCACTAACGAATAATTGTGATACGGATGGGCGCCAAACAGATAGTTAGTGGCTTTGAAAGCATGGCTGGCGCTGATGACATCAGGGAAATATTTGTTGGCAAAACAGACGGTGGTTCCAAAATTCGTAACAGCTCCGCTACCTGCCCAGTTACCTAGATCGATCGGTACTCCGTAAGGGTTATCCTTTTCAAGCCCCTTGATGTAATCATTGTACTTTACCACATACGGGCGGAGCTTCTCTTTGTAGGATGCATCCATGTGCGGTATGGCGTTAAGTGCCGTCAAAAGCTGGAAGGTAACGCCACGGTCAAGTGCAGGCCATAAAAGCTCCTGAAACTTATCCTTGTACTCTTGTTCCCCGGTGGCGATATACAGTTGAAGGTTGGTCCCCACATTTGCTGCTCTGCTCCATCTTGAGGTGTCCTCCGGCTGGTTGGCAAGTAGCTCCGTTGCCTCTTTCAGCAGTCTTTTTGACTGTTCCAACGCTCTTGCAGAAAGATCGTCGTTATACCCCTTCAACGCCCGGCTTGCTGCGGCCAGCATGGTTGCTGCACGGAGATCGAGGCTGGGATTGCGGCTTGTAAATGCCCACAGATCATCCTTCACGCCACTCGACTGGCCGTCGGGGGCTACTTCGTAGGGGCCCAGGTTCGGATTATAAGGGAGACCGTCTGTTGAGGAGGCTGCGTCTCCAAGGTGATGGTAATTATCAAGCACAGCGTTGGAGAGCGTTTGCGTCATGTGGCCGATAATCTCTGCCTGGGCTACCAGGTTCAGCGTTCCGTGCTCGATAAACTGCAACATGTCCGGCGTTCCATCGGGCCGGTGAAGATCAACATAACGCTGCTTCTGGCTAACAAACGTCTGGTCGCGTTGGGGTTTGAAGTATTCCCATGTGTGCACGAAGTTCTGCACCACGTTGATATTCGATCCTGTCTCGATATCAAAATCTCCGGCATCGAAAAAACCACCGACGTTCAACCCGGGAATCAATTCGAGTGCTTTGTACTTGGTATCGGTTGTTGGTCCCTGGGCATGCAGGTCGAAATGGTCGCTGTTTGGGGGGGCCTGGAGATAACCTTCTTTGAAGGGCTCGCCATGCCATACCCGGTACCCCTCGTTGACGAACATATGGTTCATATGGATGGGGATCCATATGTCGCTGGTGGCATCGGTGATCTTGTCGTAGACGTTATTTTCGATTAAAAAATTGTTCGTTTTAATATCGCCGTACTGGATATAGTATATACCGGGGGCTTTCACTGAGGAAAAGTCGAATTTCACATAGTGGTACTTATAATAGTCACCCCAGGATGTGATTTTGCCGCTAAATACTTTGGTGGTTTTGCCGTCGGTGCCTACTTTGTAGATGGTTGACTTGGAGAGCGGTTTGTCTTTCTTGTCGAGTTCAATGACAGCAACTTTCGGTTGCGAAGGGAGGTAACCCACTTGGGAGAAACCGATGTTTGGCTCTCTTTTCCAACCCTTGATGGCGTTTGGTTCAACGGTCCAGGTCAACACCTTGCCTGTTTTTCCTGCCGGAAGTAAACTGCGAACGACAAACCAGCCGTTCTGTGCCAGCATGCGGCCATCGAAAAGCATCAGATCGGCATCAGGCGAGGTGATTTTCACCAAACGTTCGGGTTCATCGGGTGCAAGAAGAAAGGTACGGCCGGTTTCGAGCGGGAGCGGATCAATATATTTGCCGGTCCCCCTGTCGTCTGAAGTGACAAACCCCTTAAACTGCTTTGGCTTTTCACTGTTGGGCTTCGTTACGGTGTTGCCTACCACATAACGTGGAAAACGGTTGGGGCGGCCATCCATCAAATAGGCCTTATTCCAATACTGCGAGGGTAGAAACTCAAGATTAAATCCAGCGGCCCCTTCTAGTACCTTCGGAAGGGGTTTGTCCAGGTAAACGGCTATCTCCACACCTTTACCCTTTGCCGTGACCACCACGCGCGAGTCAAAATTATATTCCTCATACCGTAACGTAGCCTCAATGGTCTTTGCCGCACGGTCTACCTTTCGGTTTGATATGTTGGGAACAAGATCCCACTGCTCGGGAGTATTGGAAAGTCTCACAGCACCACCTTGGGCTGTTCGGACGCCATGGTGAATCAATTCTATGCCGGCGTTCTTCTCATCGTTAAAACCTCCGGTAAAAAGATTATTGTATACCAGGACATTGACGCCTTGCGTTTCGAAATACGCAAGATCATTGAGTTTCAGATCCTGGCTTGAAGCATAGTTGAATGCCGCCAGTAGAAGCACTATAGCTGATAAGAAGATTCGTCTTTTCATGCTTATTGTGAAAATCATTTATGAAACCGATTGCAATCTTCTAAAGATAAAATAAACAGTCATAAACATGGAAGAAAAAGATAAGAATAGTAGCGGTTACAAGTTTTCCACTGCTGCTAATTGTCCCTTTTGTGCAGTGGCCAATCTATTCTGCACCTTTAAACTTTCTGCAAGCCATCATTAAAGTGTTGTTTTTTATGGTGCAAGTGCTTGGTGAGCAGCACGGCATTTTTTACTCTTGTTATAAGTGGAAGTATATTCGACTTATTTGTCGAAATCTACAGAAAACAGGAATTGGGCTATCGAATATAGGATGGATACAAAGCAAAAGCAAGCAACCTGCTGAAGGGTTCTGCTTCCCGTGAAAGTACCCCAACCGGCAACAACTCCAAGGCAGCATTGTCCTGAAATAGGTTGACAGGCACCGCCCCAAAAAACGGCCGTTTTTCGAGATTGGAAATTTCGGGAGAGGATCCAGCAATGAGAGTTTATTATATAGTATATTCGTTAGTCCAGTTCCGTTTAGCCAACCAACGGTAGGCGGATAAACGGAATAACTCCTTATATACCGTAGTTGGCAAACATTTAATACGTGAATAAATCTCTATTAATCTTATTTGTCTTCTTGTCCTTCTCTGCATATGGCCAGATACAAATAAAAACTCCTGAATACGCTATGACTAAGTTTGAAGAATTTAAAAAGAAGGAAAAGTTCGTGGAGGAAAGCGCATCCTTCTATACAGGAGTTGCAGACCCTAAGATACGCTCCGTACTGGCAGAAAAAATAAATAAAGCAGCAGACGATTTCAGGGCTGTAGCGGAGAGTGGAAATCCGACAGACAAAAAATATCAGGACATGATAGAAATTGGTCTTTCAAGATTCTCTGATGTGAAAATGGACTTGGATACAGAAGACAGAGAAAGGGTTTGTGGCTATTTTGAAGAACTCATGGACATGGTGGGACTTGAAAGCTCTGGCGGTCACTTGATGATGTTCATGTATGGGTTTAGCCTTCCAGAATCATCCTAATCAGAAGAATAAAAACACTTGCCAACCAAGTATAGCAGTCATGCTTCGGCTGACGCCTCGCAATCTGCTATACCAGCACGTTACTTGTAATCAATAGAAATGCGCATCTTGACGTTACTTTTACTGGTTATCTCAGCTTTAGCATGTAGAAAAGTGCCAGAAAGCATAGACCAAAAAATTTTCAGTAGGATAGAGTATGTCTACAGCCTAAAACCAACTATTGCAAGCGACATCTGGCCTGATTTTAATAAAAGCCGGTACGATGTGCCTTTAATTTACTACACAGATACTTCCTCTCTTGTAGCTAACCCTACGAAGCGCTTCTTGAATTCATATAACCCAAAGCTTGTTTACCAGAATGGGGGCATCAGGATTTACAAGGTGTCTGAACGTATTGACAATATACCATTTCACATGGCAACAGGCTTCACAATGGGCGATTCATCTGCCTATGATAATTATACTCCGTTTGTGCACAGTAGTGGCTATGAAGAGACTCGCAAAGTAGTTCAAGATATTTCATCAACTGAGGAATGGGTAACAATGGTAATTCATGAATACTTTCACGGCTTTCAATACAAACACGATGAGTACCTTCGGTCATTGGCTCAAAATATCTTTTCTGTTCCACAGGACAGCTTGCGTGACATCTACAGGAACAACGAATGGTTTAAAGAAAAAGTAGATAGGGAGAATGAGCTACTGTTACTTGCCTTAGAGACTGAGAGCAGAACAAAGATTGACAGCCTCATCTCTACCTTTCTTAAGCTAAGGAAGCAGCGAAGGAAAGAAACAAAGCAGAGACTTGGGTTCGACATAGAAAGCTACGAGAAGACATATGAGACAATGGAAGGCACTGCCAGGTACGTAGAGCAAAAGCTCTATGAAAGGTTCTCTGATAAGTTGCCTGATTCAAAACTCATAAGTTCAGACACATCCTACCATTCCTATAGTTATTTCAAAGACTATGAGTTAGACAAAGAAGAGTGGCTTTACCTGCCTTCCAAGTCGGCTGTATACTATTATGCCACCGGCTTCAACATGGCCAGATTATTAGATAAGCTTAAGGTAAAATACAAGGAAAGGCTGTTTAACGAAGGAGAGCTTTCTATGGAAGAAATAGTCAAAACACTATAAAAAAAACAACAGGTAACATTGTATAAAAAACATGCTTTGGCCGACGGCCTCGCACGTCTTTTATACGAGGCCGTAACCGCCTTCCGCATTTGTATCAAAAAACCCTCCTTTTTCCGAGACAACAGCAAGCAAGAACAAGCAGGAGCAAGCGGAAGCAATACCGGGGCTGACCTTCAAAACCTGTAGCGGGGAAACTACGGCTGGGACAGCTGCTTTGTACCGCTGTCCCAGCGTCCCGTCTTAGCGGCAGACGACGGCTGCTGCCTTAAAGCTGCACTCCGCCTTGACCTAACTCTATTCAACATAAAAGCAGTTATGGAAAAAACCCCTTTCAGAGTATTCTGATCGGGGCTTTTTTACAACTTTTTTATTGCACTTTGGAAAGTCGATAATATGTAGGCCGCACACCTGGTTAAAGATGCACGGCTCATTACTGGTTGTGAGCCTATCACTACTTTACAGTGACACTGCTCTGGTAGATATATACAGGAGTAAAGTAATGTATTGGCTGGAGATAGCTCAAAAGTCAAATGATGCTATTAAGGCTAGTCGTGGGGTGAATTCCAAGCTATATAGGTGCTGCGAGTCTATAGAATAAAGACAAGGGTAAAGCTGCTTAATTATGATCACTCCTTTCATGGCCGCAAACTCCAGCACTGCCAGGCTTTTTTGTATCACACTTACCATCATCGTCTGGATCGCTCCATTTTAAGCAAAGGCATTTCGTACAAGAGGTCGAATATTCAGCCCCTTCACTTCTTGATTTGTCCATTTCATCTACATTTTCCATAATGATCTATGTTTTAGTTCAACATAAATATCTAAAATATTATAATTAGATCATAAAATACTTACATTTATTTTATGATCTAATTATAATATCTTCAATTTTACTTACGGCATACATACCTGTACAGGTAGCATAGGTATAGTTATAACTACTAGTCTTAGGTAAGGCGACAGATAACTTGACATAATTGTAAATAAAGTAGCTAAAAAATAAGCAATTTTAGCTTGTAATTAACTTAATGTCAACGTGTTATGATTGATTTTACAAGCGAATTTTTGAGCCAATTCTGCGTGTTTGTTTCTGGTGGAGATTCTTGCTCTGTACTGCTACAGGCAGAGCCCGGAACAGAGTGGAGGAGCGGTACTCCGGCAGTGGCCTGGGCAGGTAGATCGGGAAGGGCTGCCCTCCCTCCTTAAGCAACTTTTTATAGCTGCGCCTCGGTGAGCTGGGCCACCTTTCGCGCGTGGGTTTATAGGGTCTATGATCACGTGCCGGCTTCCCCCGTTGAGTATGACGGGGGGGTGGTTTTACAAGGACATGAAACAATACCCTCTGAAACTCCCACTCTATTTATCATAAGTGAGCTTATCGGCACATAGGGTCCGCTACCGCTTTTTGCCCCCATTGGCAACGACTGTTGCTGGGTTGTTGCCAGGTGTGTTGCTCCTGCCCCAGAAAAACGTGGGGTATGGAACATCCAAAAGCACTCAGAAAAGGAGAGGCTGATTTTCCTTTGAAAAAGATTTGGCGGTGCTGTATGCACAAGCCGTTGTAGAGCATTATTACAAACCACTGAAAGAATTTTATCTATATAATAGCTTTATCGACTCTTGCTTATGCCAAAGGAAAAAAGATTAGAACATGAGGTTTTTTCAGAACTGGCTGAACTATGCATTTCTCCAGGATATGTACATGCTATTGCATATTTCTGTTTTAGGGATAATACAATTAAGTATGACGATGTTATGTCTGTTGAAGATGTGTTGCAGCAATTTTCAAGAGACAGATTATTGAGAACAGAAATATCAACGCTAGTAGGTCTTGCTTGCAAAACAAGAATAAACACAGAGCTGCCCTCACCCGAAGTTGTACAAAACTATATAGACAGAACAGAAACTTTATTAGAAGAACTTCATCATTCAATAATGCCGTCAATTGCAGAAGCTTTTGACTTTGAAAAGATAGGAGATGAAAGTTTAGCCCTTTTTAAAAGTGGTGCTTTTCTAAGGGAACCAATCTTTTACAGCGGTGAAGGAGCTTATCTTTTTCAGTATAGAGACTTTTCAAAACTGAAATATCAGAAGGACGATGATTGGTTTATAGAAAACAAAAAATTTACTATACAAGAAGCAATTGCTGTAGCAACTACAACACAAGCACTTCAAGATGTAAAAATCACTGAATTGATGTTTGAGCTTGTTGATAAGGCTTCAAATGAGTGGAGCCTTCTTCCGGCTTTTAAGTTCACTGTTAAAGAAATAAGTTGTGCCTCCCAAATTGAAGAGGAGATAGTTAATCAGGTGATTAAATCATTTATATCACCAGTTAACATGAGTGACTTCAATTCTTTAGATGATTATAATCCTACAAATGCTTACCCTATTATTGAATTGTCTAATAATGAGTACGTATTGTTTCAAAACTACAGCCTAATGCAAGCTCTGTATGAGACACCTTTTTTCTGGCTGCATGAAGACGAAAGATATCGTCCGACTGCAATGGAAAATAGAGGAAAGTTTGCTGAGACATTCTCTGCAGATAGGTTAAAGCTTGTATTCGGAGAACACCGAGTATTCACCAACATTAGCATTTACACTTCTAGAAAAAAGTGGGCAGGTGAAATTGATGTATTAGTTGTATTTGCTAATAGAGCAATCGTTTTACAGGCAAAATCAAAGAAGCTCACAATAGCGGCCCGTAAGGGGAACGACAGTCATTTACAGAATGATTTTAAAAAAGCAGTTCAAAGTGCTTATGACCAAGCATACCTCTGCGCTACACTTTTAACTGATAGGAACCATAAACTTATTGATGAAAATGGGGATGAATTGAACATACATCGAGATTTTAAAGAGGTTTATCCTTTTTGTGTAGTCTCTGAACATTATCCCGCTCTTGCTACTCAAGCTAAACAGTTTTTACAGTACAATACAACAAATTGTATTAAAGCACCATTTGTCATGGACATCTTTATGCTTGATGTTATGACCGAAATGTTGCAGTCTCCCTTGCACTTTCTTAGCTATGTAAACAGGAGGACATCCTATGGTGAGAAGATATATTCAACACATGAGCTAACGATTCTTTCGTATCACTTGAAAAAGAATCTGTGGATGGATAATGAATACTCCGGGATGTATTTTGAGGATGATTTATGTGCTGATCTTGATCTAGCAATGCTGACAAGACGTGAGGATGTTCCTGGAATTGATACACCGGAAGGCATCTTAACCAAGTATAGAGGAACTGTTTATGATCAGATAGTAAAAGACATAGAGATATTAGAGCATGCTCAGACTATAGATCTAGGCTTCTTTTTACTTACTTTAAGTGGTAAAACTGTTGAAATATTAAACTCCTCAGTTCCTAAGTTAATCAGGCGCAGCAAGGAAGATGGAAAAAACCATGACCTGACCCTTTCCTTTGATGAAATGAGAACTGGGTTGACGATTCATTGTAATGACGATCATCCATCGACATCAATGCCCCGTCTGCGCAACCACTGTGAGCAAAGAAAATACACTCAAAAAGCTACCTCCTGGTTTGGAATATGTATTGGAGCGTTTTTTCCTAAAGTGAAGTTTGGAGTTAATCTGGAACATGAATGGGCTAAGGAGCAAAGAATGGATGAACTTGTAAAGGATCTTCCGAAGATTCAAAGAGGAGACTTGATTGATTTTAGTACCAGAACTGCGAAACAAAGAAAAACTGGAAGAAATGAAAGGTGTCCTTGTGGCAGCAGTAAAAAGTATAAGAATTGTTGTCTAGCCAATTTATGAATTCTTTAGTTTTATTCTTCGGCCTTCTGGAATAGCACAAAAAATAACCATCTACAACACTGCACAGGCTACATCCTCGGCTACGCCTCGTTCGCAGTCTGTTCTAAAGGTTACCACCCACCATATTCGTTCTACTGATAGAATTATGGCAGAACTAACCTTTTCTATCGTTTTGTGGAAAAAAATGCTCTGTCTGAAAAATCAGCTTTAATGCCAACCACCACAGATATATGCCATAATGTGCTATTTCCGATGGCGGAATCAATCCGTGACAGAGGTTATTTCGAAAATTGACACTACTTGCCTCCGTTAGAAAGTTTTTCAGCTCCTCCTGTAAATCCTCTGTTATGGCATCCTTCATTTTACCTAAACATACTCCTAAGGTTTTTTCGTGCTGCAAATCCTCCGCATAATTTGTCATGACTATGCCATACTGTGTAGCAATATGCCTCAAGCTGTGTTCAAGCTGAGGCATCAGCAGATGAGCGGCCGAAATATAATTGTTGTTGAAGCCTTCCAACAAACCCATTGAGTAAATATCTGCTCTGTCTTTAGTGATGAACCTGCTTTTGGAACCCTCTACCATAGCAAATACAAAGTTCATGTTCAGTTGTCTGTGCACATCCATGACCTGCTTGATGGCGACAATGACAGAAATTCTTCTTTCTCTATACCAAAACCTTGCCTCATTGGCCAGAGCATCGTCACCTTTGGCTGAACCAATGGCAGCGCCTTTGTTGCTGACTTTTACAGTTTCAGAGAGATACTTAGTTGTTAGCAGCCCCTGACTTTTACGGATTTCCACATACTCTTCTACTTCCCTTTTTGAAACTATGGGTATGGACAGCAGTTGTTTGAAGCCCGCCTCGAAACTATCTGTTCCTAATTTTGCCACTTCTCCTTTGATGCGCTCATGATCCACAGGCGGAACAGTTGGAATACCGGCTATCTGAATTACAGTGTGTTTCTCAAGCTGTGCCTTTTCAAGTTTTTCTTCCAATCTTTCTCTTAGAGCGTCGCTGTTCTCGACTGATTTTATTTCCTGCAGTCCTTTATAGAATATTTGATCAAGGCTAGGGTAAAGGGTGTTCGGCAGCCTATTATCAATTACACGGTCACCCTCTTTTTCATAATTTTCAGCCCGCCTGACACGCCATTGGTTGACGTCCAACGCTCTAACTACATGTAAAGAGTCTATACAAAATCTAGAGTTGCCGTAATCTCCTTCTCTTTCATATAAATCCACTTTCTCTTCCAATGAAGTCAAAAACTCAGCCTGGCACCGTTCAGGTGTGAAGATGGATGAAGACTCTTTGATTAATCGCAGCTGCCAGTAGGGCGCACCTTTTTTTGAAATTTCCTCCTTCACATGTTCGAATAGTGGCTCTAACTCGTCCCTGTATAGAGCCTTGTATTTACGAACCAGCTGTAGCTTTCGCACTAAATATTCACAGTTACCGGTAGCCTTATAAATCTCTAAATAGTTACGGCTGGCTTCCTTGACATACTTCGGCCTGTTTGTTCTGTCTATAGCTTGGACATAGTCACACCACCTGGCGACAATTTCTTTGTTTTTACAGACTTCTACGATATTTGTCTCTTTCAGCATCTCTACTTCGCTGTCTGAAAACGATAAGTTAGCCGCACTGTCCCCTAAATCACCTACCCGTGGTTTACAAAGCTTTTCCAACACATCAAGAATTTGTGTGTCAAATTCACTGTCCCTCCTCTTGGCCCATAAATATTTTATTAACTGATCATCGTACAAACCATCGGTTACGGGAATTTCATCGATTGCCATTTCTCTCCTGCTTTTTAAGCTGCTGCGGGAGATACCACATCAGCTTTTTTGGTATGAGGCTTAAAATTACATCTGCACCTAAGGCTAACCCTTCTCATGGTCACCACTGTCGTGAAGTCTCCTCTCCAGTTCTTCCTCCAGCTCTTCAACGGTGGGCAGCTCCCCTTTCAGCTCCTCCGGGACGGCATGGATCAGCCGGTACTCAGCCACACCCAGCGGGGCAGACGCATTCTTCAGCGAGTACTCCACCACGACCTTGTTTGGCGTTTTGCAAAGCAGAATGCCAATGCTCGGGTTATCGCTCGGGTGGCGCAGCTGCGCGTCCACCGCATTGAGGTAGAAGCTCAGCTTCCCCGCGTACTCCGGCTGGAACTCGGTCACCTTCAGCTCGACCACCACATGGCAGCGCAGCTTGGTGTGGTACAGCAAAACGTCCAGGTAGAAGTCGTCCCCGCCGACATTGAGCCGGTACTGCCTACCCATGTAAGCGAAGCCCTGGCCCAGCTCCAGCAGAAACTTCGTAACCTGTTCGGCAAGCGCGTCCTCCAGGTCCCTCTCCCGTGCCTGGGGCCCGAGGCTAAGGAAGTCGAAGTTATAGGGGTTTTTGAGCGTCTCAACGGCCAGATCCGCCTGGGGCTTGGGAAGCGTCAAGGCGAAGTTGTTAAGGGCCTTGCCCTGCCTCCTGTACAGGCCGCTCTCCAGATGGTGCAGCAGCACGGCTCGTGACCAGCCGTAGCGTATCGTCTCACTCACATAGAAAAGCGCCTCTCCAACCTCCGAGCACTTGGTCACAATCTCGCGGTTATGCCCCCATGGAATTAGTCCCACAAGCTGTGGGACTAATTCCTGTTCGCTGTCCAGGTGAGGCGCCTGGCTTAACTGTCCCACAAGCTGTGGGACTAGTTGCTGCTCCCTGCTGTAGAACAGGTACCACTTCCTGACATAAAAGAGATTGGTCCTGGAAAACCCTTTTATCTCGGGGAACGCCGCGCTTAGGTCCGTTGAAAGCTGCTCTATCAGCGCGTCGCCCCAGCCCGCCTCCTGCTGCTTCTCCACTATTCCCCTCCCCAATTGCCAGTACACCTGCATCAGCTCGGTATTCACCCTAACCGCCGCTTTCAGTTGCGAAACCCGTATCCTGTCCTTCAATGCTGCTAACCAGGACTGGTAAGCCTCTTTCTGATTTAGGTCAATGTCTGCCATGCCTAATATTACACCATTGCACCTACAGCCGCAAGAGCAGGCCTAATAAATCCATTGTGTCTTCTTCATTCTGCCAGGGCAGGCATTCCTTCTAAATCAGCAGTTCATGACCTATTTAACATAAATATACTTATCGGCTGAACCGCCACAACAGGCTTCGATTCAATAAGTACTTAGATTAGAAGTAACTTTCACAATATTTCGCAATATAGAGTACGATAACATAGAAAGGACACTCCCTATGTGACTATCAGTTGTGACGGCTACCTCCCCTTTAACTAAATCATGAACACATCTGTGCTTACAACAGATAGTCTACGGGTAAAGCATGAGCAATGAAAAAAAGCTAAAGCGTCACGACAATTTTTTAATAGAGGTGATGTTTTAACAAATACCTTTCCCTCCTTTTTCCCTTGCGTGAAAAGTTTCTCCACCTGGTTTGTAACGGCAGTGGCTGGCACCACCTCCCCTACCGCTACCAGGTGAAAGCCCGGACTTCCGTTCCTCCTTCCGATTTCCTGATTTGAAAATTCTCAGCCAAGCAAGGGATTTCTAAAGAATTTCCTCCTTATAACGTTTTACAAACGACCGATTATAAAATGTTATGCGTACCTTTGCAGCGAACATTACCAGCACCGCAAAGATGAAGTACGTCGCCTACTACCGGGTCTCCACCAAGAAGCAGGGCCAGAGCGGCCTGGGGCTGGAGTCCCAGCGCGCGATGGTGCAGGGCTTCCTCAAAGCAGGGGATGCGCTGCTCGCCGAGCACATCGAGGTGGAGAGCGGCAAGCGCAATGACCGGCCCGAGCTGGAGGCGGCCATCGCCCTGGCCAAGCGGGAGCAGGCCCAGCTGCTGATCGCCAAGCTCGACCGCCTCAGCCGCAACGCCGGCTTTATCTTCAAGCTGCGCGACAGCCACGTGCACTTCCTTGCCGTGGACATGCCCGACGCCAATACGCTCACCATCGGCATCTTTGCCGTGCTCGCCCAGCACGAGCGCGAGCTGATCAGCTCCCGGACCAGGGCGGCCCTCCAGCAAAAGAAGCTTCAGGGCTTTGCCCTGGGCACCCCCGGCAACCTCACCGCCGGTGCCCGCCAGCGGGGCCTCCAGGTGCGGCAGGAGAACGCCGCCGCCCACAAGGCCAACCGCCAGGCCACCGAGCTCATCCGGATGTACCGGGAGCAGGGCATGACCTTCCAGGCCATCGCCGACCGCCTGAACAACCAGGGGTACACCACCCGGCGCGGGAAAAGATTCTTCCCCCACACGGTGCAGCGACTGCACGTACGCTTCCAGCGCGCGCTCCCGGCACCCGCCGCACAAGGGTGAGCTCCACCCTCCCCTGCCTGTTGCCTGTTTGAGCAAAAGACGCCTATCCGTCAGCCGTTTTTTGTTAAGGCGGCACTGCCCTACCCTGTTCTTTAAGGGTCTTCTTCCCCCAGATACCACCAGCCCCTTTGTTGAACATACAATCCGATGCCCCTGCCGGAAAGTTAACTGCCGGATGCGTTCCAGTCCCCATTATATGTACTGCTTTTCAAAAAGAAAGCCGGCTAAGACAAGGTTCAAAATGGTTTTTTATAAGTGACTGATATGATGGCACTTATAAACGATAAAATAGAGTTTGATTGAACGCGACGGAACTGATATATGTACTAAATCCCACCAGGGAGGATCTGGAGCCCCTTTTGCGGGGAGGGAATAGATGTACACCTTTTCGGAGGGGACGGTCCAGCGCGCCCAGCTCGTTTAAAGTACGCATAACGCATTGATTAACTGCGTATTGCGCAATGCGCATAGCATCCTTTCCTGAGCTGCCTTGGTGGAATAGATGTACAGAATCCCACCGCGGAACGCCACGCTATTCTTTCTAGGAGAGCGGCCTCGGACGGGCGATATATGTACAAAATCCCACTCTCCAGCGTACTTTTCCTTCCCTTTTGTTTCTTTTTTCCCCCATAAAACCCTGAAAGGGGAAGGTTTTCTTTTCTTTATTCTTTTATTTAATACTATTATTACTTATTAGATGCGGCGTAACAGCCTGACACCCATGCAAATGCTGCCGGATACATGTACGTTTTCCCACCGAAGCCTGTACAAAATCCCACCTTATATGTACAGAATCCCCTCGTGGGATGTACACCCTCCCACGGATACATGGCCGAAATCCCATGTATGTACAAAATCCCACTTTTAAGGGCTTTGGGGAAGCATGCCATAGAATTCGACAGGTATATGTACTACTTGCAAATTAAATACATATATTTAAGAGTTAAACCTTTTGCCCATGAGTGACCTGATAAATATTCCCGTCAAGCAGCCCAACAAGCTGGTTACCCAGCACAACAACCTGATAAACAGCTATTTTGATATTCCGACGGTGCAGTTGCGGGCCTTCATCTATGCCCTGGGGCATATCCACAAGGACGACAAGGAGCTGACGCACGTGAAGATCCCCATCGACGCCCTCTATGCCTCCAAAGGGGGGAAGAACTTTAAGCAGGTGGCCAAGCTGGCCACGGAGCTGCAGGAAATCAAGTTCAAGGTGGAAAGCCAGTCCCCCGACAAGGCGGGAAAGATGAAGCGGACCTACCTGAGCATGGTGATCTTCCCCACCGTCAGCTACACCCAGGACAGCAGGTACATCATTACCAAGATCAACAACGACCTGGCCCCTTACCTGCTGGACCTGAAGGGAAACTACACGCAGGCCGAACTGGAGCAGCTGCTGAGTCTGAAGACTATCCAGGCCTACCGGATCTACATGTTCATCAAGCAGGGGCTCTTCAAGGACAAGCCCACCACCATCAAGTACAGGCAACTGCGGCTGATGCTGGGGCTGGACCTGGAGCTCAACGAGGACGAAGCCAAACGGGCGGGCCTGCCCGAGGGGGAACGTATCAAGACCATCAAGTACCCCTTGTTCGCCGAGTTCAAGCGGCGCATCCTGGATACGGCGAAGGAGGAGCTGCTGGACACGGACATGGCCTTTGACTACAAGATAAACAAGAAGGGCCGCAATGCGGACTCCATCACCTTCCATTTGGTGAAGACGATCAACGTGCTGCCCTCCCCCGCTCCCGGTGCGTTGCAGGCGGACCCAAAGACGCTGCAGCAAAACCTGTTCTCCTCCCCTACCCCAGTCCTCGGATCGGACAAGGTCACGGCGAACGCGGTCCGGATCATGCGCGACAAGTATGCGTTTTCGGAGGAGCAAATCCAGAAATACCTCCAGCAGCTTCCTCCCTTGGTGATCACGCGGGCCAACAACTGGTTTTCGACGAACAAGGGCACCCTGACATTCACGTCGGAGGCGGAGTGGTTTGCCAAGCACCTGGACAACAAGATCTCCAAAAACAAAGGGTGACGGGGCCTGTCAGGCGAAGGAAGTACCCTGATGGGGGTAGGTAGAAGCTTTTCCTATGCTTAATAAAGTTAATAAGCTTAATAAAGTTATTAAAATCAACACTGTGGATAATTTATGCAGCGTTGGCAATGTTCAACAAATGCATAAAGTTAATACTTTATGCAAAGTTACGCATTTAGGAAGCGGCAGGCGGAATGCAGCCAATATGCTGGCAAGCCGACGGACTGCCCTCTTTTGCCGTTTTTCCGGATGTGGGGCAGGCCCCTGGGCACCTCTATAACTGCTTCCCTCCTCTTGAAGTCGCCTTAGCCAAGCCGTGTGCTGCTGCCCGGCACCTCCTGTGTCTCCTTGGCTTCCCAAGGCTTGCCTTTCACGGCATCGTGCCCCATTCTCCTAAGCTAGGATGCCTCCGCCCGGACCCCCTGTTTCCATTGCCTCCTTCCGTTGTTGCCTCCCCAGGCGAGCGCGTGCCTCACTTGGCGGGTAAGGGGGGGCTGCTGTGTGGACGGGGGATGGTCTGAAGTCGGGGCTGCGGCTTTGCCGCTCCTTCTTTCCAAAGGAACAAGCGTTGCTGACAGCTTGAGGTTATGAACAGTGAATAAAGTAAAAAGAGTATGAAACCTTTCTAATTTATTTATGATGCACACTATGCATAATTTATTCATTGTTCATAATTTATTAAGTCTAGTAATCGATTAAAGGGGAAAGGGGAGAGTGGTACTGGCGCCAGAAAGGTGCATAGAGTTAATATTGTGTGTAAAGTAAATAATATGCATAAAGTTAATAAAGTGCATACATTTCATAATCTTATTGCCTGCACCGCGCCTGTGCGGAGTAGGCGCCATCAGCGATAGCTTTTTTTGCACGACATCACCTAAAATACAAGCAGTAGGCAGTACCGTGAATTCACTTTTATTAACAGTTAATAAAGTAAATAAAATTAACAATTTGTTCAAGTTGATAATTATTAATATACTTACAAGCTTATGCAAGGTTAAGCTTGTTGTTAAAGTAAGCACAGTTAATAACTTATTCATGATTAATAAAGCGAGAAGCATATGACGAAGGTCCTGTCCATCGTAAACGCAAAGGGAGGAGTCGCCAAGACGACCAGCACGCTGGGGATCGGGTACGCCCTGAAGGAAATGGGAATGAAAGTGCTGCTGGTGGACCTGGACGCACAGGCCAACCTAACCACCTCCGTCGGAATTAGCCCCCGGGAGGAGCTGAATATATCGGACGCGCTGTTGGACAACTGCAAAATCACCGAGGTCATCCGCGAGGCGAACGGGGTGGACATTGCCTACTCGGGGCACTCGCTGATCTCACGCGAGAACGCCGTGGCGCATTCGGTCACCGGGGCGGCCAAACTACGCTCGATCCTGAAGAAGGTGAAAGACAGGTACGATTACGTGATCATTGACTGCCCGCCCTCGTTGGGCATCTATACCGTCAATGCCCTGATCGCCTCGGACAAGGTTTACATCCCGATGGTGGCCGAACCCTTTGCCTGGAATGGCCTGGATAAAATGCTGGAGACCGTCGACATCATCGTGGAGGAGGAGCTTAACCCCAAGCTGAAGCTGGGCGGCTTGTTTTTCACCAACCACTCCAAAAACGCGCAGACAATCCTGGGCAAAACCATCGTCAAGGAGGCGCAGGACCAGCTAGGGGACAGGGTATTGAAGACAGCGATCCGTACGAACGTGGCCCTGAACGAATGCCTGGTGATGAACCAGGACGTTTTTTCCTACGCCCCTGATTCCAACGGCGCAAAAGACTACAGGGCGCTCACAAAGGAAATTGTTAACAGTTAATACTTTATTTATGTTTAATAAAGTATTAACTTTGTGAAGCGTAGATAACCGCAAACCCCCTTCTTATGGCAAGTAAAGAGACAAAGCGATTCGATAACGTACTGGGCAAGCTGCACGGTGCCAGAACGGCGGAGGCACCCGCCGGCTCGGTGAGGCAGGAGGTGCCCGTTCCGGTACCTTCCAATGAAAAGCAGAAGTCGAACCGAAAGCGCCAGACCTTTTTTGTGGACAAGGTGCTGGAGGAGTACATCGACCAGGGCACCCTGCACGAGATGTACCGCAGCAAGTCCGACTTTGTGGAGCACATCCTCATGGCGTACTTCAAAGACAAACCGTACCTGCAGAAGAAATGATGCTGCCTGCATCCAAAACACTCAGTAGGAGGGAGGTGCTGCGGGCGTACAAGCACCTGCGGTATGTGCGCGACAACACCTCCTACTTCCTGTACTTCATCGTGGAGGGAGGTGTCTGCGTGTACGTGGGGGAGACGAGTAACATCTTCTGGCGCATGGCCAAGCACAAGGCAAAGTGCACGGAGGCCTCGCGGATTTACCTGCAGGAGTACGGGGACAAGGAGCAGGTGCTGCGCCTGGAGCGGCACTACATCCGAACCCTCAAACCGAAATACAACAACCGCTTCTGCCTTGAGGGCCAGTTGGAGCTCTTTGCCGCCTGAAAGGCAAGGAGGCAGGTAAAAGCACCTACGTGTCTGTACAAGCGGGGCACAGGGGCATCTGGAAACGAAACCTTAGGATTTACCCATGGCAGGAGGTGCCAGTGACCACCGCAGATGCGTGTCACTGGATGTACTTCAGTAAGGGACTTTCTCAGCTTTCGAAAAGCACTAAGAGCGCTATTACAGAAGTTGCAGGAGCCTTGAAAGCAAAAGTGTGCCTCCTGTTTCCAGCTGCCCAAATTCCTAAGAGAAGTTTTTTATTGCGCTGGTCTGTTAGAAGGAGTCGTTCCTAAAATAATGTGCTGGATACGGAACATAACAGTTATTAAAGTCCACAGGCTTATAATCGCCGTCTTAGTAGGAATAACAGTGACAGCAGCCACTCCATTGCCTCGGCCCGACTGTCGAAACTGCTATACGCCACCTTCTGGCCCAGCTCCCGGCTCAGAGACAAGTAGACCCTCACAACTGTTTCCTCCCGTTCCTGATTTCCTGTCCTGACACGCGTACCCTTTCACGGCTTGCCCTATTCTTATGTAAGGCAGCACAGGCATTGCAGCTTCAAAAACCTGAATCAGTCAAAAGCTTTCTTTTTCCCTGCAGAGAAAGAGGTACTTATCAAAGTGAAAAGTAGCTGCATCAAACCTCCCTCCACAGTGAAATATGTAAAAGTGAGGCATGAATATGTAAAACCCTTTTGAAAAAGGCTTTGTAAAACAGGAACAGGATGTGTATAACTTACACTCAGGCGCTTTGCTCCAAAGCATTCAGCACGTGAGAGGCTGCCAAAGCGGCGTAAGTTAGAGTAAGCCTGCAAAGCAAGCGACCTGAACAGAGGCTAGGACGCCTCCTCTTCTCATCACCCTTGCTCCTACGAAGGACACGTAACCTTGCTTTCTTTGCGACAGCACTGCCTTCAGCACCTTACAGTTAAACTTTAAGCGTAGCAAAAAGACACTAGAACGATGGACAAAGGTCAGGATAAAAATCAAGGCAACGGCAAACACCAGAGCGGTATGGGCATGCGCGGCGTCACGCGCCCCATGGCCGAAAAGGAGATCCGCCAGCACAACCAAAACATGCATCAGGACGGGCAGGATAAAGACCAAGACGAGGGGCAGAAGCAGGAAATGCAGGGGATGGACATGACTGACGAGATGCGGGAGAAGATGCTGCGCATGCACCACATGCAAACGCTGTGGGTGTACTGGATGATCATCATCCTCGGCGCCTGGGTGCTGCTCTCGCCGCTCACCTTCGACTACGGCATCGGAACCGTGCAGCCCTCGGGCGGCAGGAGCGTGTGGCTAACGATGGAGCAGCGCATCCTGTTCATGAAATGGAGCGACATCATCAGCGGCGCCTTGCTGATGTTTTTCGGTTGGCGCGGGCTTACGCCTAACCGCCCCGTCAGCCTCTGGATCTGCTGCTTTATCGGTATCTGGCTTACCATGGCCCCGCTGCTGTTCTGGTCGCCCACAGCGGTGGCCTACCTGAACGATACCATGGTGGGTGCACTCATCATAGCCCTGACCATACTTATACCGGGTATGCCCAACATGATCATGTATATGAAGATGGGCCCCGACACGCCTCCCGGCTGGAGCTACAACCCCTCCAGCTGGCCGCAGCGCTGGATCATGATGGTGCTGGCTTTTGTGGGCTGGGTCGTGTCGCGCTACCTGGCTGCTTTCCAGCTGGGCTACATCGATACGGTTTGGGATCCTTTCTTCGGGCAGCAGAGCGAGCAGGTGCTTAACTCGGCCATGTCGCACAGCATGCCGGTGTCAGATGCGGGCCTGGGCGCCATTGCCTACACGTTTGAGTTCCTGATGGGCTGGATGGGCGCCCCGAGCCGCTGGCGCACCATGCCCTGGATGGTGGCTATTTTCGGTATCCTGGTGATCCCGCTGGGGCTGGTGCACATCTTCCTGGTCATCAGCCAGCCGGTGATCGTGGGGGCCTGGTGCATGTTCTGCCTCTTGGCTGCCGCTATCATGATCCCGATGATTCCGCTGGAGGTGGACGAGGTGATTGCCATGATCCAGTTTATGAAGAAAAAGCTAAAGAAAGGGGAAGAGAGTTTTTGGAAGCTTTTTTGGAAAGGGGGTACCATAAAAAGCGAAGCGGAGGACAAGGCACCGGAGATGATGGCGTTCCCGCAGAAGCCTGGGCCGGTATACAGCGCCTCTATCTGGGGTATCAGCTTCCCCTGGACCTTAAGCGTAGCTACTGTTTTAGGGTTGGTTCTGGTGGCTGCCCCAGGCGTTTTCGGCGTTGGCATACAGGAAACGGTAGCAGACGTATTCCACCTGAGCGGCTCTCTGATCGTGGTGGTGTCGATCATCAGCATGGGAGAGCCGCTGCGCATCTGCCGCTACTTTAACATCCTGCTTGGACTCACTGTGGTAATCGCACCATGGTTTTTGGGGAACAGCCCAACCGGTTTGAGCGTAACCGGGGCTGTAGCAGGATTGGCGGTGGCGGCGCTGGCTTTGCCGGTAGGACCAAAAACACAGCGTTATGCAGGATGGGATGCGTATATCAAATAAGAAAACACTCGAAGTAGAGCAGGCGCTGCTATCCGATGAGGAGATAAGGCGCCAGGCACGGGAAGTGCTGTACAAAAACATGATCAGTGGCCGGAAAGCGGGCTTTTCATACCACTACACCAAACCCTCCCCAGGCACGTACCCTTTCCAGTACTTCTGGGACACCTGCTTTCATGTTTTCATGCTTAGCTCCTTGGGTGAAGAGAAGATGGCTAAGGAACACCTGCGCAGCCTGTTCCAGATGCAGCGCCCGGATGGTTTCGTGGGGCACATGAGTTATTGGAAGCGCCTGTGGCCCGCTCGTGTTACAGACCTCCTCCAGTTGCGTCCAAGGGATGTGTTGCGCCTTTACAAACCGCACATGTCCGCGTTGGTGCAGCCTCCCATTGTCGCGCAGGCCGTGCTTCGTGTTTTCCGCAACTCAAACGATGAGGCGTTCTTAAGGGAAATGCTGCCAAAGCTCAAGAAGTACTATAAGTGGTTGGCGGAAAACCGGGACTTTGAGGGGGAGGGGCTGCTTTCCATTATCACGCCCTTTGAGTCCGGCATGGACTGGAAGGCCTCTTACGACCCCTTGCTGGGGTACGACAGAGGCAAGGCAGGACCGCTGCTCTTCTGGAAAGTGCTGCAGGTGGACGCGCACAACTTTTTGAAAGGCTACGACCTACGCGCTATCTACAAGAGCAACAAGTTCGTCGTTAAAGACACTGCCTTCAATACCATCTACGCTCAGAACCTGGAGGCCATGGCCGAGCTGTGCCGGCTGGCTGGAGATGAAGAGGGCCCTGGCTTTCTGCAAAAGGCAAGTCAGACGGAAAAAAGCATCCTCAGCTACATGTACGATGAAAAGGATGCGGCCTTTTATGATCTGCACGGACACCAGTTCCAGAAGCTACGGGTGCGCACCGGCACTGTCTTCTTTCCGGTGGTGCTGAAGGGTGTGCCAGACAATGTCTGCAGGACTGTGCTGGAGAGACACCTGCTGCAGAAGGGTGGCTTCCAGACGCCCTTCCCTGTTCCCTCCCTGGCAGTAGACGAGCCTGCCTTCCGCCCCGGTGAGTCTTTGTACATCTGGCGCGGGCCTACCTGGGTGGTGTTCAACTGGTTTATGCAGGGATACCTATTGGAGAGGGGGTACAGGCAGGAGGCAGCCAGCCTCCTGTACAGCGTAAAGCAACTCATCACCAGAAGTGGCTTTCGGGAGTATTACGACCCCTTTACAGGGGAGGGGCACGGAGCAGAGGAGTTTACTTGGTCCGGCTTGGTGATAGACATGATAAACCGGCAAATAAAAGCGGAGGAACACGTCTAGAAGCAGGTAACACTGTCGTGCTGGGTACCTTTCTTCAGCCGCACCTCGATTATACCATTTTTAAATTTTATGTTTCACTTTAACCATGAAACCCCATGTTCTATCACGTAGAAAACTACAGTTTTAGGCACGTGTCTCTGAGCGCGGGAGGCGTGATGATTGTGGGCCATAGACCCTACGGTGCACTGTTACAGGCGCTGGCGCAGGATGCTCCCGAACTATCGCCAACGCAGCAAGCCGAAGATGAGGAGAAGTATAAGGCGTATTGGGGAGGGGCACTACCGGGCGGGAAGAGCAGAAGCGCTGATAACCGTAAATCTAGTACAGGACACGCCTGACTAAGTAAGTCTCTGGTGGATTTATGGCCTCTGCAAGCAGTTAAGCCTACAAAGCCAATGCCTGCTGCCCAAGACATGCACTAATGAATTTCTGGCCCCTAGCCAGGACGGTAAACTTCTTTCCAGGACCAGCCGTCCATTTCCAGCAGTGCCGTAAGCAGTTTGCGGCGCTCCCCTAGGTCCTGCTCGAAATAATGTCTTACAGCCTCCTTCCCCTTCAGTGGAATCCTTTTCTCCTCCAGCAGCCTTAGGTCGGGGACAGGTGCCTTTTCGTTGGGGGAGGCGTTCTTTAGGAAGCCCTCCCGCACCACCTCCAGGTAGGAGTCCAGCGCGGTCTGCAGCATCGACATCTTCACTTCATCAACTGCCACATCCTGCTGTAGGGCATTTCCCAGCAGCTGATACGCCTCGTCCAGCAGCACAATGGCAGGCGTAATAGATAGCTTCGGCTGGCTGTTGTGAAAGTGGTGAATGACAGGGTAGGAGTGGTGGTTCATGGTATGCTTGATGAGCATCTGGCACAGATCGGACGTGTTGTCAAAGAAGGAGGAGAAGTCTTTGCCGTTCCAGCTTTTGGTCAGCATCTGCTGCGGGGTTTTCCCCATGCCGCTGATGTAGAGGCTAAGGGTGCTCTGCAGGCCCACGGCAGAAAGCACCGGTAAAAAGTAGGTGATGGAGGTGGTGATGAACACCAGACCCGAATACGCCGCCACGTCCGTCACGATGCGCCAGAAGTCATTCGAGGCCACATAGTCGCCTATTCCCAGCGTGGAGAGGGTAAAGCCCGCGTAGTAGAGTTTCTCCACCGTGCCGGCAGGGGTTTTCGTGACGCTGTGGACAACAGAATCCGTCTCGGACAGCAGGGCAACAAAAAAGCCGAGCCAGAATCCCGCTATCCAAACCAACAGGATTGAAACGAGCACAGCAGGTCCCGCGTAGCCCAGCAGCTTGGATCTGCCCTTCTTTCCTGCGGTCAGGAAAATGGCTTTGTACACCCCTTTCGAGACAAGGCTCGTGATCATGCCGCCTCCGTTGGAGGAGAAGGTGGTTTTGATGATGTCCAGTGCGGTGAGGGCAAAAACAAGCGCTCCAAGGGTAAAATATAAAACTTGCATGAAAGGCAGGAAGAGTTGGTTTTTCTGCTAAACGAAATTGCCCTTGGTGGGTTAGCAAGCCATGCTACAGTGGGCGTAAACGGTGTGCCTGCTGTTTCGCTGGCATCGGTTGATATAGCGCCCTTGCGGGCACTTCTTTGCATGATGGCACAGTGCAGCTACACAAAATGTATAAAAAGCAACCTTAAATATGTAAAACATAGGGTTCCCGTGTGGGTATAAAGCAAAAGATGTATCATTTAAACTTAACATACTATGAACAAGGACTTGATAAGAACTTTGGCTGAGTGCGCTGCGGCCTGTAACAACTGCGCTATTTCCTGTCTTCAGGAAGACGATATCAAAATGATGGTGCCCTGCATCCGTTTGGACCTGGACTGCGCCGCCATCTGTAAGGAGGCCATCGATTATGTGTCCCGTGACTCCCGCTACGCTGGGGAGATACTACGGCAGTGCGCCAAGATATGCAGGGACTGCGGCCAGGAGTGCCAGAAGCATGAGGCGCAGCATTGCAAGGAGTGCGCAGAGGCATGCTTCAAGTGCGCCGAGGCCTGTGAGCAGCATCAAACAGCATAGCCTTTCATTCTTTTAGGTAACACGAGGGGCCTGTGACTAAATAGCATAGGCCCCTCGTGTTTAACATGCTTCTGAGGCGCTACCAGTTACTGTGGCACCATCAGGGAAGGGAACACACGCAGATAAACCTGCGCACTTACAGGAAGCTCGCCATAATAAGGGTGCAATTCGCTGCTGCCCCTGAACACGCTTGCCTGCGCACCCAGCTGCAGGTTTACCGCACCCAACTGCGCTAGCTGCCTGTTTGCGCCAACCGTCAATGCCTGTATGCCAAAGAGGGCGTCGTGGCCGAACATACCTTCCTCAAACCCTAATTCTGCTGCCGACTTCTGCACAAACTCATAGCGTCCGTATACAGCGAACTTATCGTTTTGCAGGTTTGACTCCAGCAGGAAAGAGTGTTCCTTATGGTGTGCATCCACGTAATTGTAGCCCCAGTTAACAGTGGTGGTAAAAAAGCGGTTGTCGCCCGGCAGCTTGTTGCCGTACAGCACAGAGGCCGTCGTGCGGTAAACATCTTCATCGGGCTCATTTGACTCCGGACTCTTCACGTAAGCCGTGGAGGTTTGCAAACTCCAGTTGGTGGAGGGGTTATAGGTCAGGCGGATCGCACGGGAGTCGAAGCGGGGCTTGTCGAAATCATACCGCTCCTCGTCCGGCTCCCGGCCAGTGAAAGAGGAGCCCTCCAGCTTGAAGTTGCGGTAGCGAACTCCCAGTGTGGCCACCCCGAAGGTGATGTGGGTGGCGTCCTGCCAGTGGTGGCCCAGCGGCGAGTCAGGGTTGTTGAGCGCCGACGGGCGGTGCATAAAGGCCACATTGCTTAGGGCAGGCTCACCGGGGTAGCCCAGGTACACAAACACATCTGCCTCCTCCGATAGCATGTGCGTGTAGCCGACGGACAATTCGCTCAACAGGTCGTGCGGGTGCTGGCGGTCTATCAGCGGAGAGCCTTCAAACGTTTCACCCGTCTGGAAAAGCAGCGGATAGCCGTTGCCGCCCACTGTGAGCGGGTCCAGGGAGATCATGCCGCTGAACCGCAGTAAGCCCCTGCTCCCTACAAAGCGCTGCCCCATCAGCATCAGCCAGTTCGGCGCGTCAAACTGGCTGTCGCCCCGTTCGCCCGCCTCAAACACATCCTGTTTGTTATAGCGCAGGAACAGGCTGTAGTGCAGCATCAGCATCCAGTCGCCCCGGTGGAACATGTTGCCGTACATCGGCGACTCGTCCGGAAGCCAGCCTGTGCCAGAGGCGTTACGGCTCATCGGCAGGTTACGCGAGAAGGCATGGGACATGGGCATCTGCCCGTGCTGCATGTCCCTGTGCTGCGAGGGATCCTGTTGCTCCACCTGATGGGTCGCCGTGTCTTTGGGCTGTTGCTGGTGCCCCTCGTGCTGTGCCATAGCCGGAAGAGCCAGCCCCGCTGTAGCAAGGCAGAAGAGTAGGAATTTTAGTGTTTTCATAGTTTAGGTTAATACGGTGACAGCGCGTATTCGTCTGTGGGTCCCGGAGTGTAACAGAAAACTATCTCTATCTCCTGTCCGTATTCATGCGTTGCATCATCTGCTGCATACATGCCTGGTCCACCATTCCGTTCTCCTGCATACGCTGCATCATATTTTGCATCATGCCGCTGTGGCGCACCAGCATCAGCGACATCATGTTACAAGCAGCCGTGTCTGTTTCGCACCGGGCCATCATCTGCCGCATCATATCTTCCATTGCCTCCGGGCTCTGTTTCATCTTTATGCCGTCAGCACCCATCATTCCATCCATGTGCTCCTTGTTCCCCATCATGCCATCCGCCGGAGCATCCTGCATCATGGCCACCATTTCTGAACGGTAAGTATCATTGCTTAGAATAGTGGAGTACAGCTCCCTGCGTTGCGACTCATCTTCCGGCACCTCCTGTACACCCGCAGAGGGCTGGCAGCCTGTGAGCCAGACGGCTACTGCCAGAAGTGTTGTGAACATCGTTTTTTTCATAGTTTCTGATATTATGCAAGGTTTACAGTTCGTTCTATATCATGGGAAAGTACGTGGCCAACAGTTACCTTATTTCAGTTGCCTTCGCAGCAACTGCGCGTTGACGGCGACAATGACAGTACTCAGGCTCATCAGGGCGGCACCGACAGCCGGGGAGATCATGATACCCTGGTTGTAGAGCACCCCGGCGGCAAGTGGCAGGGCAACTATGTTGTATCCTGTGGCCCAGATGAGGTTCTGAATCATCTTGCGGTAAGTCGCCTTTCCGAAGAGAATGAGGGAGGCAATGTCTTGCGGGTTGCTGTTCACCAGGATGATGTCGGCTGTCTCTGCCGCCACGTCCGTTCCGGAGCCTACGGCGATGCCCACATCAGCCTGGGCAAGGGCAGGGGCGTCGTTCACGCCGTCCCCCGTCATGGCCACAAACTCGCCCTGTGCCTGCAGCTCCTTTACTTTTTCCTGCTTCTGGTGCGGCAGCACGTTGGCCAGGTAGCCGTCCATGCCCAGCTTGTCGCTCACGCTTTTGGCCACGCGTTCGTTGTCGCCGGTCAGCAGCAGGTTCTTGATGCCGTTCGCCTTCAGTACCCGGATGGCTTCTGCAGACTCAGGACGTATCTGGTCGCGTAGCGTGATGTAGCCTGCCACCTGCCCGTCTACCAGCACATACACCACCGTCTCCACGCCTTCCTCTGCATGGCTTTGGGGCACCTGCACATTAAACTCTTTGATATAGTTTGGCCCAACTACTTTCACGTCATGCCCCTCCACCTTTCCCTCCAGTCCTTTGCCGGGAAGGTAATTAAAGGAGTCAGAGGGAGGTACTGTGATTCCACCTTCCTTTGCTTTTCTTAGTATACCCTGTGAAATGTAGTGCTCCGAGTGCTGCTCGACGCCTGCCGCTAGCCGAAGTAACTCCTTCTCACTGTTGTTCTCCTGAAACACCACGACCTGCGCCACTTCATGGGAGCCTTGGGTAAGGGTGCCGGTCTTGTCAAAGATGATGGTGGTGATGTTGCGCGAGTTTTCGAACGCCGTGCGATTGCGGATCAGCAGGCCATTGTTGGCGGAGACGGCCGTGGAGATGGCCACCACCAGCGGAATGGCCAGCCCGAGGGCATGCGGGCAGGAGATGACCATCACCGTCACCATGCGCTCCAAGGCAAAGTCGAACGCTGCGCCTGCAATCAGCCAAGCGGCAAGCGTCCCAAAGCCAGCAGTTAGCGCCAGGTAAGCCAGCCACTTGGCGGCTTTGTCAGCCAACCGCTGCGTCTCTGATTTTGTCTTCTGTGCATCCTGCACCAGTTTAATTACCTTGTTCAGGTAGCTGTCCTTGCCCGTACTCACCACGCGTACCTGTAGTGAGCCATTGCCGTTGATGGAGCCGCCGATCACTTGATCGTCTTTCACCTTCTGCACCGGCTTGCTCTCCCCCGTCAGCATGCTCTCATTCAGGTAGCTTTCGCCCTGTACCACCACGCCATCGGCAGGCACCTTCTCTCCTGGCTTTACCTGGATGATGTCTCCCGCCTGAAGCTCCTCCACCTTCACGGTATACGTTTGCCCGTCCCGGATCACCTGTGCCTCGGCCGGCATCATGCTTACCAGCAGCTCCAATGCCTTGGAGGCACCCAGTACAGAACGCATCTCTATCCAATGCCCCAGCAGCATCACCACGATCAGCGTGGCCAACTCCCAGAAAAAGTCCATGCCCTCCAGGCCGAACGTAACGGCCGTGCTGTAGCCGTAAGCCACCGTGATGGCCACGCCGATCAGCGTCATCATGCCCGGAGCACCTTTCTTCACCTCCTCCGCCAGTCCTGTGAGGAAAGGCCAGCCGCCATAAAAGAAAATGATGCTGGAGAGCACGAAGGCGATGTGCATGCTGTAGGGCACGTCGAGCGCGTAGCCGAGGATGTGCTGCACCATGGGGCTAAGCACAATCACCGGCACCGACAGCACAAGCGAGATCCAGAAGCGCTTTTTAAAGTCCTCGATCATCATGCGGTGGTGATCGTGCCCTCCGCCGCTGTGCCCACCAGGGCCTACGTGCTCCCCGTGTGGCATGGCTTCCCGGTGGCCATGGAGCGTTTTCTCCCCCAGGCGCTCTTCTGTTCGGCCTACCTCTTCCTCCGCCTGCTTTTTAGCAGGACGGTGGTGGGGGGCGTGTTCATGCTCGTGTTTCATAAGTGTCTGTAGCTTCAACGCAAGTCATCGGTGCTCAGCTTTAAGGCCATCTCAGGTATTACGGAGTCGACACACGTTCCACGCATGTCCACCAGCACCCCCTTCACCCCTTTGTCAGAGGAAATAGCGTACACAGCTGGGCGATTGGCCAGGTTGGCGGCACCTCGAAACTGGTGTACCTCATCAACCGAGAACTCCCCCGCCCCTAACTCCAGCTGCAACCGGAGGCACTCCAGGCAATACGGGCGCAAGCTGAAGTCCACCGCATACCCCCTTTTCTTTAAGCCGTCTAGTGCCGCCATGATCGTATTATAGCTGTACCTGCTCATTTTTGTTCTCTTTTGACTTTACAAGTAGGACTGCCGATAAAACTAACAAACGATGAAAAAGGGCCCGCTGTGGACCTGGGTCTTTCCACTTAGTGGTGGTCTGTCCCCAGGTACTTGTCCTGGGAACAGACTCCCTCTAGGTGTACGAGCTGCGTAACGCGTTGCCCTACCATGGCCAACCTGTGAGCAGCATCTTTCCACGGCACCTGACGAAACTCCTGCGCATGCTGCCTGGTACAACCTTGCCAAGCAGGCACAGTAGTACACCGTTGATCCCATTGATAGTACTTTTTCGGGGCTAAAGCAGTTTTATATATTTATGGGGCAGCGTTACATATTTTGTGGGCGCTAGGTGTCAGTGCAGGTTGTCGATCGTGTGGCGGTCTGTGCCGCCCTGCTTCTTGTACTTCATGCACGTTGTGCCGGTAATTTCTTTGAACTGGCTCGACAGGTGCTGCAGACTCTTATAGCCCAGCTTGGTCGCAACAGCGCTAAGCGGGAGCTCATCATAGGTGAGCAACTCTTTGACACGCTCCACCTTCTGCAGTATAATGTACCTGTTGAGGGTTATTCCCTCAGACGCTTTGAAGGCAGTGCTGATGGTAGCGTAATCCCTCCCCAACTCCTCAGCCAGGTAAGTAGACAGGTTGGTGGCAAGGGTAGCTATCTTCTCTGAATAGATCGCGTCGATCACTGCCACCTTGATGCTTTCCACAAGCTCCTCCCGCTTATCGTGGAGCAGCTCAAACCCTTTGCTGCTCATCACCGCTTCTATGGCGGCTTCGTCTACCTCATCATTTCCATCAATGACAGCCCAGCCCAACTCCACCTCCAGTACATGCAGGCCGAGGCTTTCCAGTTCCTCGCGCACGGCCATAATGCAGCGGGGGCATACCATGTTTTTAATGCGAAGCACCTTTTGGTGCAAACTCTCTTTACTCATATTCACAGGCAATGTGTGAAGCGAGGCAGCCGCCGGAAGGGCAGGTTTTCACTTCATTTGACGTACAGAACTTATTTAAGCCGCTTGGTGCTTTACTGCAGCCGGGAAAAAGGGCAGGCGGAAGGCACAAGAGGGCGCTGCATGAGGGAAAAGCAAAGCTATCGCTCATGCAGTACAGGTACAGTTTGTGCATCAAACGATAAGAGAGTGCAGGAATATCCTGATGTCGGGGAGTTTAGGAACAGGGGCATCGGGCGGGGCGTGCGATACCGCTGGGACAGGGAGCTTGTGCAGAAAGCCCAGCGCTGCCTGGCATAAGCTCCCCATGAAGGAAAGACGTGTCTTGTCAAGCGCCGGAAGCTCAATGGAAGCGGAGGCGTTTACAAAAGGGGCATACTCCTGCCCTGCGCAGCACCCGGCATCCTCCGTTGACGAAGCAGGGTGCGCCTCCCTGCCGTGTGCGTGCCCATTATCTTCGTGACTGGAAGAATTGGTCGCGCTAGTCCCTGGTGCGTTGCTGTGAACGTCATGTTCTGCCCCGTGATGGTGTGCCGGGGTAGAGACGGGGGGCTGGAGCCGCTGCACCAGGTGCGGGACGTTACAGGCCAGTTGGATAAGGTACATGCTTAGGAAGGCTGTCAGGAAAAACAGCCCCCTAAAACATACCATCTTGTTGCACCTGGTTTTTCTCATGAAGCAAAACAGTAGCTGTTGGCTAACAGTACTTTAATTTGTAAGCATTTAAATATATAAAAACAATAGTACTATTTACTATCAAAAGGTCCGTGCACAAAGGTACAGCGGGAGCAAGTAGGGCTTTTTACATAATTACCGACTTTTGTTACATATTTTATTTGCCGGCTAGGCTGTGTCAACGGCTTTCACTGGAAGAGGGGCCTGTTCCTATTTTGCAGGTGGCTTAGCACCGGCGGCTTGAAATGTGAGCGATTTAGGTGATATTTACACCCTTATTCAAAGATTCTTATTTACACCCTGCTTTACTAACCAACATGATGACGAAGCGATACACCTCCCTTTTTGTTCTGCTGTGCTGTGCTTTCCTTTCCGGCTGCGGCCAGGAACCAGCAGTAGAGGAAACAACCGAGCATACCAAGCACCACACCACTACCAAGGAGGCAACCGGGCCGGAAGGAGCACAGGCGATAGGGGCTCAGTCAGAGCCTGACACGCTGAAAGGCAGCTTAAAAGCGGAGGCGCACGGGATGATAGGCCCTGCGCATGTAACCGTTGCCTACCATTCCCCGGCTGTGCGGGGCAGGGTGATCTGGGGTGGACTGGTTGCGCACGATCAAGTGTGGGTGACGGGTGCGCACTCGGCTACCAGCCTGCAGACGGACCAACCGATCACGATAGGAGGACAGCCGCTGCCGGCAGGAAAGTATGCGCTGTTCACCATTCCGGGGGAGAAGGAGTGGACTGTTATCATCAACAGGAACTGGGAACAGCACCTGGCGGATGACTATTCGGAAGCAGAAGACGTGGTGCGCTTGACCGTGGAGCCTGAGACAACGACGCAGCACCAGGAGCGGCTGCGCTATGAGGTGGTGCCTCAGGGCCAGGATAAAGGTGCAGTTATAATGAATTGGGATAAGCTGAAGTTGACGCTCCCGGTGGGCGTATAGTATGCATGCTTGTGCTCGCGCTTTGAGTACGTCCTATCTTTTGCTTCCTGTTGAAGGCCGGTGTGCGGACGTAACTAATAGATTATTGTACTGTTATGTCGTACCCAGCCTTGCAGGCAAGTTTATTAAATTCTTAATTACTGCTGCTTTGAATCTGGTGTAAACACAGAGGCAACCGATGCGCATCTCAGCGGTCGGCTCCTCTTTCCTGTAGCAAAGTACACTTACCATGTATTGGGAGCGGCAATGCGTATGAACGGATGACGGTGTCGGTAGCTTTTATTTCGTGTTTGTCAGCCCTTCAGCCGGAGCCAGCCACTGCCCTCCAGCAGGGCGTTGCGCACCCGGCGCAGGTCATACAGGGCATGGGCATAGGCTTCTCCGGCGGTGCCCGGATCCGCTGCCAAGTATTCGGCCAGGGTGGTGTACGCCTGGTCCAGGGACTCTGCCAGGCCCAGGGGACCGTCATCGGCCATCACCGCCCGGAGCAGTGGGGCCGTGTCATAGGGCCGGTGGGGCGGGCATTCCTGCTGGAGCGGCGCGGAAGGAGTCCCGCCCGGTGTCGGAGGTGTGTTTTTCTCTTGCATGGCTTTCATAAAGTTAAGGCCGCTGTATCCATCCGAGAGCTCCTGTTCGTGCACATGTATGCCGCTGGTCCGCTAGAGGTTCACGCCTGCCTTAGGACCTGCTGGGACCTGTGCCGGGCTGATTTATTCCTGGATGACTAACTTGGCTGTTGCATTATAGGACATTGTGTATGATTAAAGATAAAAGGAGGTGACTTGACTGGCTAAGCTACCACTTACGGCATCATAACACAAGGTAGATTTTCGGCTTTTTGTAACACGGTCCATCTCCCTTCTATATGTCGTGAAGTCCCTTTATCGCGTGTAAATACACCTTGTTGGCCACGATAATGGCCATTTCTGCTTTCCATGTAACATCAGGGAGGTAGTGCAAAAGCGAGGGAAACTAAAAAAGCCGCCCGAAAACCCAACCTGTCCCAGGGGGCAAGTCGGTTCATCGAAGGACGTAGGGTTGCCCGGCAGCACCAGGCAACCCTTCCTTTTTCAGGCGGCCACGGCGGGCAACCCTTCCCTGTTTTCCGCCGCCTGCAGGCCCAGAATAAAGGTAGCCGCTTTGAAAGCCCTGGCGCTGGCGTAGACAAGCATTGTCCTGTCCGCCTTGAAAACACGCATCCAGCCCTGCAGGTAGGCAACGGAGTTATGGAACACTTCTTCCTTGATGCCGGTGAAGGCGCAGAGGAAAGAGGCGCCCATCTCGGCGATCAGCTCTTCTTTGCCGTAGTTCTCGTCTCCGAAGCGGCCGGCTTTCCCCTGATCCCTGAAGCGGTTGAGCCGGGCGGGGTGACCTGTGGCATGGATCAGCTCGTGGAACAGGGTGGCGTGGTAGGCTTGGGAGGAGTTAAAGCGCTTTCGTTCCGGCAGCTGTACCCTATCCGTTTCTGGGGCGTAGTAGGCCTGTAAACCACCGTGCGCGATGCGGGGCTGCGGCAGGGGAAAGTGCTCCACCACGCGCTGGCAGGCTGCCAATAGCTGCACCTCAGTGCGCTCCAGGGGAGCGGGCAGGGCAAAATCCACGCCTTCCACCTGGTCCAGGTTGAACACGGTCCAGATAAACGGAACGAACGTTTTGGCGTGCCCCTCCTTTTCCTCCTCCTCCTGGCCGGCAGCGCTTTTCCCCGCTTTCCCCTTACTGGTTTTCCAATAGATGACAGGGGTTCCCTTCTCGCCCTTCCGCACGTGCCCACCCAGCTCCTGCGCCTGTTTAAAGGTGAGGAAGTAGGGCGTGGTGAAATTTCTTTCTTCGGTGATGTAGTGAAGGTAAAAGGCGTTGAAGCCTTCGTAGTGCCTGCCGGAGAGGTAGTTCTTTGGTAGCCCATAAGAGGTCCATGGCTTCTGCCAGGGTACTTTTCCCTGCTCCAGCTGCGCCATTATTTCACTTGTTACCTGCTGCGCCAGTTGATCTAGCTTTTGATATGAGTTCATAGCGGTAAATGTTTAGGATTATCCAGTTTTCAATCGTTTCACTATGTAAAGCCTTTCCTGAAGCCCCTCCAGCTTAGCTTTTGCCTGCTCAGGGGTCCAGGTGAAGCGTACCAGGCAGATGGCGGCGGCCTCCCTGGAGGTCATTCGGCCGGTTCCCCTTAGCATCAGGATGGTATCCCAGAGAAGTGCTTGTGTCGTTTCGGCTGCCATGGCTCATACCTCCCACATTAGGTCCAGCGCAGCCATGTACCGCTTAGAGTCAGCGCGCTTCATGGCAACAAGGAAGTTCTTTGCCCATTGCTCGTTTTGGGTTCTTTCCTCTTCTTTAGAAGTGTTTGAGTAAATACATGCCCCATCGCGGCATATGCGGATCTGGCGTTGCTTCACCCGTCCGGTGCTGCCGATCTTTTTGAAGGTTCTGAAGCTCACGGTGTACTGGGAGACTTCAGTGACGTTGGTAGTAATCGATATTGCTTTCATAACTATGTTACATATATACAACATAAGAGATAAATAAAAAAGGCTCCTTGTGTGCCTCTTCTAATAGGTTATACGCTAAAAGTACTACCTATGTTTTATATATACAACATACAAATTAAAAAATTATGCTTTCCCTTTCTCCCATCTCTTGGTCTCGGTGGGGTAGCTTCTTATTTTAGAGATAGTCTTTTCCGGTGGGAATTCTTCCGTGTTGATATACCGCTTGGTTGAGCCGTCCGGCTGCGGTAACTCCTCGACTCCCAGCAACTCGTTTTTGATGCGGTTATTAATGGCCGTGGTAGACACCCCACACAGTTTAGCATACTGGTAGGGGCTCACATACTTAGTATACATTGGTTTGTCTGTGGCCATAGCAATAGGATCTTACGCAAATATATCCCGCTTGTTTTATATGTACAACATAAACATGGGAATTCTCTTTTTCTTCCCTTTTGTCTTTCTATACCAGGTGTCGGTGCTGTACAGGGCAGTGTTTACCACGGGAGAAGGGTGCTTACTTTGAGCAGGACAAAGAGGCAATCGGGCCACGTGATATTAAATGCCTGTTTGAAGAAGCCTTTATGTATGTTGCATAACTGATGATTACCCATCTTATACTGTCTACCCAAGGTTCCAGGTAATCAATGAGCGCGGGGCTTGCTTTGCTGCGGGTAGGGGAAGCCCTCTGTTTGATCAGCTGAAGCATGAAGATGAGCCATCTGAGGGCGCGCGCACGGGAGGCTCTCCGGCAAATTAGCATCATTTGGCGGAGTGCTGGACGGTGGGGAGCGAAGCTTGCGGGGGCTATTGCTTGGGCTTATCAGTTAGCCTTGTAGCTTAGCTCTTTGTTTACAGCATCCGAGTCCTGATCATACAGATAGGTGCTTTCGTCAATAACCTCCCCGTTTCGGCTAACTGTTATCTTCATGGCCATCGCGGCGGGAGCGTCGGCAACAGGGGAGAAGCCCACAGTGGTGCTGATGTCCAATTCGCCCACGCCCTCGGCCTCGTAGGAATAGCTGCCACCCTCCAGGTCCTCATTGTAGAGCACGGTCGGCATGGGCTCGCCGGTGTCGGTATCCTCGAAATCACCGCCGCTTATCCGGACAATTTTCGTGAACTTCTCATACCCGCCCGTTTGCTGCAGGTCCACACGGAAGGTAGCCGTTTCAGGCAGCGGATCACCGTGCTGGGAATCTTTGCAACCGGTAAGCACCAGGGCAAATAATAAAAGGGAGGGGAGACTGTAGCGTGTTTTCATGGTTTCAGGGATTATCGCTTGAACGAAGTAACGTTGGTAATCAGGATGCTATATGTTTACTGTGTTTCCATCACCTCCTGGCCGAAAAAACAGGTTTCAAGGGCGACAGGGACGGGTGAAGCATGTCGTTAAAGTCTTTCATGCCACGGGCTTTGTGCACGTGGAGGCCCGAGCGTACGCCTGATTCCCGCTCAAAGGCACTTAGGCTTAGCTTGGGTACGGGTAGCTCAAAGAGGCGGCCGCTCACATTGAACAGCAGGCTGTCGGACTGCTTCTTAAAGGAGGTTTCCCTGCCGGAGATGGCAGAGGCCAGCACGATGTCGTACACCCGGCCCTGGTAATCGTTGTCAAACAGCGTGTGCTTGGCCGCCAGTGGCCACTGCTCCAGCGCCAGCTTCACCTGGTGGCGGGCGATACCGCCGCCGAACGAAATAAACACGGAGGAGGCCAGGTCTATTTCCTTTCGCTTGAGTTGGTAGAAGCTCATGATGTCAATGGGGTTCTCCCCAAAGTAGACGTTGCGGGTGCGCGCCGGCGCGCCGGCGAAGTCCGCTATCCAGGAGCCGCTCCGGCGGTCCGAGCCGGCGGCTACGCTCTTGAATCCGTAGTTCCTTAGGTCATATCCCACCACCTCAGTGCTGCCCGCCCTGGTGAGCGGGAAGGCGATATTGGCATAGGATTTATCAGGTGCCTTTGCCGTATCCTTCACAAGGCGAAGGAAGGGAAGGAATTTCTCCACAGTCTCAGGTAAAAGCCCGCGCTCTTTGGTGAGGTAGTGGAGTCTTTCCAGGCTTACCGGCTCGGGTGCATAGCGGCTTGTTGTGAACGCCTTCGGTGGGGGAGGGGCAAAGAATGGTTTAACAGGCTGCGGCTCATGGGCAAGACGCGCGAGCACTTTGTTGATGCCTTCCGCCTGGGATTGGTATACTTCGTTGAACCTGGGGAGTCTGTTGGCTACAAAGTCAATCACAGAGCCCCGGTCTACACTGCCGTCCCGGTTAAAGTACAGCTGCCGGGCGCAGTCATGGGGATTGCTGATGATCACCGTGTCCCCGTCCGGGTGTTTGTACTCCAGACGGCGCTTCCCCTTCTGCAGGTTCACCTGGTAACCCAGCGACTCCGCCACCTGGGTGATGGGCACTTTCTCCCGAAATTCTCTGAAGGTAGTCATAGCTCACATGGTTTCAGCGCTTAGGGCCGGGCGGCTTCACCTCGCCCTCCGAGCGGCTGATTCCCTGCTGCGGCGTTTCCGCGCTGGCAGTAAAGCCCCTTGGCTGGGTCAGGTCCACGCGGGCCCGAATAATTTGGTTTGTATCTTTCGTCTCCAGCTCCACCACCTTGCCCTGGCGCAGCCGCTCCTTCTGATCGGCGGAGAGCACCACGTCCTTGATGGCGCTGGGTACTACGAAGTCGCGCACCCTGGCCCGGACGATTTCGTTTGTCTCGGGGTCAAGCTGAAAGAAGTGCTTCTCCGTTTCCCCGTTTTTGGCGGTGTGGTCGCGGAGCAGGAGCTCGCCCCGCTTGAGCTGCTCTATTTCCTTTTCAGTGGCACCGATGTCGTTTCGGACGTGCGCCCGCACTGGATGCACCTGTATCGAGAGGGAGTTGTCGGGGTTTCGGAAAAGCGAAAGCTTTACATCGGCCTCAACCCGCTGGCCGCCGCTAAGCTCCAGGTGGAGCGTCATCAGGCTTGTGCGGTTACCGGACAGCATGCTGGCAAGGTTTTCCGGCTTCATGTCCAGGACATCCTTCCTGCTTAGTCCCAACTTCTCAAACTGGGCATACGGTAAATCCTTTATGTCGAAATGCATATTTATTCTTATAACGTATATTAAAAATAAAAATATAAAAAACGAGCATAAATTAAGTAGGATATATCTAATTTATGTAAAAGGTCATGCTACAGCAGCATGTATCGCTGTGCGGTTTTCCTAGTTTATATAGCTATGTTAAAACTTTGTTTGATTTCGTTGCTGTTGTGCTGTGCCTGGCAGGCGCTCGGTCAGTTCAATACCGTCCGGAAGGTGAAGCGCTTGCCCTCCGTTGAGGTGATCCCGCCACCGGAGCAGGGATTCAGGTCGGATATCGCGGACCTTGCAGTGCCGGATAGCACCAGCCAAGCGAAGCTGGTGCTGACGCTCTCCATGCCCCTGCAGCGGCCTGTCACCAACAGTCCGTACGGGCAGCGGGCAGACCCGCTATCCGGCAAAATAGCCATGCACTGGGGAGTTGACTTCAGGGCCGACCGGGACACCGTGCTAGCCATTATGCCTGGCAGGGTGAAGGAGATCGGCTACAGCCGGGGGCTGGGCAACTATATCGAAGTGGAGCATGGGGCCTACAGCAGCGTTTACGGCCACCTTTCCCTAATTCTTGTACGGGAGTCGGCGGTGGTACCGGCTGGCGCGGCGCTGGCCATCACCGGCAGCACGGGCCGCAGCACAGGCGAGCACCTGCACTTTACCCTCAAGCACCGGGGACGAACGGTTAACCCCACCCCGTACCTAAATGCCATCTACCGCCGCATTGAAGGCGGCAGGCTATCGAACCAACCTTAAGAGCTTCTTCACCTCGCTGAACTGGTGGGAAATTTCGCCCTCCAACAGCGTAAGCTTCTCCAGGGCGATGTTGTTGTAAAGTGTCGTAGTGGGGTCCTGCGGCGGCATAACGATCTCAAAGGCATCGGTAAAAACGAACTTAACCTGGTGGGTGCTGCCGTAGAACTCGAAAACCTGCAGGAGCAGGTCGATACTGCCCCCCTTGCCGTTCTCCATCTTGGAAATCTGCGTTTGGCTCACGCCCATGGCGTCGGCAATGTTCTTCTGTGAGAGGCCCAGGGACGTGCGGAGAAAGATTAGCTTCTCGCCAATATCGGACAAGGTGATGTTCATATGGATATGGTCTTCATGCTTGAAAACGGGCTACAAGTGACGCGATGTCCCTGTTAATCCTGATAAAGTTGTTTTCAAGCTTGGCGGAACGGGAGGCGGCTGATCCAAATTTATAAAATATTGGCATATCCACGTATGCTTCCTCTTCTTTTAAAATACTTTTCAGGTCAAGGGCTATCTTACAGTTGTAGGTGGAGCTGACGTGCTGCCCATCGTAGACGGCATGGTCAAAGGCCACCTGCCCCACCAGCTCACCGGCACGCAGGTTGGCGATCTTGGAGGCCGGGATGAGCGAACCCATCTCCTCATTGATGCTGATGGAGGTGTGGTTGCGGTCAATGCTCAGTCCCTGCTTCTGCTGGCGCACCCGGCCGAATATCTTCTCCAGCCAGTCAAGTGTTTCCCTGTTCCTGACAGAGCCGGAGAGCACGTTTGCGGCCACCGAGCAGATTGTGTCTGCCGCTTCCCTGCCATACTGCTGGCGAAGCTGTGGAAGCTCCTGAAGGCCCAGCAGCACGGCTATCTTGTTGCTCCGGGCTGTGGCTATCAGGTTTTCGACCTTGTGTACGTAAAGGGTGGGCGACTCGTCCACAATCAAACCGCACGGGATATTGCCTTTGGAGTTGATGAGCTTGGTAAGCCGGTTTAGGATAAGGGCGTTGCAGGCGCTGTTGATGCTCTGGGTGGAGGGATCGTTGGCGATCACCAGCACCGACGGGGCCTCTGGGTTCGTGATCTTCAATTCAAAGTCATCCCCGCTTAGCACCCAGAATGTTTCCTTGGTGGCCAGGCGGCCTATGTTAATCTTGAGCGTACCGATCTGCCCCTCCAGCTGGTCAAATGCCTTGTTTATATAGGCAGTGCGGAAGGGGGAAAGCAAACTCATAAGCTGCGGCTCTGTAAAGAGCAGGTCGAATATCTCGTCATAGCCTTGGTTGATAAAGGCCATCACGTGCGGAAAGGTGGAGTAGCGGCCCCCATCGTGCCTGCTAAGAAAGAAGATGCAGCTGGCCAGGAAGTTTACGGCCGACTGCGTGAAGAACTGCGCCGCGCCCGATTCCTTGTCGTTCCTGGTGAGTGACTGCAGGAGCGCCTCGGCTGTCTCCGTGGCATCGGCCAGCGTGGGCAGGTACTCGGGCTTTAGCGGGTTAAAGCGGCGGCTGTGCTCGACGCTGTTGAAGTTCACCACATGGAACTTGTGCTGCTTCAGCACGCCCCGCTTCTTATTGACCAGGTAGTGATAATAGGCGATCCTGCCAAGGTCGGGAAACTTGAAGTCGTACACGGCCATCGAGAAGCCTTTGGCCAATAACTGCTTGATAAACGGGTTCACTACCGAGAAGGACTTACCGGATCCCGGCGTGCCGATCAGCAGCGTAGCCCGGAACGGGTTGACGATGTTGAGCCAGCCTTTGTTGATCTTGCGGCGGTAGTAGAAGTGCATCGGGATGTTGACCGAGTAGGGCGTTTCCATTAGCTTGCGGCTTTGCTCAAACGACTCATTCTCCACGTTGAACTTATCCTTTAGCAGGCCGCCCTGGATGTGCTTGGAGACATTATCGAGGGCCACATGGATAAGCACAGCCCCTATAAGCGAGAAAGCCATGTAGCCCGCCTCAAACACCGTCACGCCGTAAAGCAGCACGTCCGGCGTCACGTAGAAGTAGAATACCCCGGCTCCCAGGAACAGCCCAATGCCCAGCACCAGCGGCAGGAAGATGTGCTTTACCCGGCTATGGCTTAAACTCTTCTGCCCTTTGGTCCCGATGGATACGATCACGATCAACAGAAAGGTGAATGCTTTGGAGTAATAGATGTTGTCGTAGATCGGGATGCGACCCAGCTTCTCGAGCACTGGCGCCGCCACAGCAAGTACCGGGTGGTGTGAGAGGATAAGCACAGTAAACTCGGTAAACAGGGAAACATAGATAAGCCCCTGCAGGAAGGTGTACAGCTTCTTGATGTCGCTTGATTCGTCCATATGTTACTGTCTTTTTTACAGAGGGTAAAATAATATTATCTTGTAATCAGTTAGAATAAAGCGCTTACTTCTAAGGTGAGCGCTGTTTAGTGTTGGAAAGAGGAGCCCTCGGGTTCCTCTTTTTATGCCCGTCACCTGCTTCCGCTGTGGCGGTTCTTCTGCTCTTTCAGCAAATTCAGTATTTCCCGGTATCCCTTTTAAGTGTTTTCAGCTAGACGTTATCTTACTCGCGTTTAATTTCTTTGCATTGTGTTTTTTGAATTCGAAAGAAGGGAGTGGACATGGGGAAGTACTTCAAAATAAAACTAGAGCTTGATAATAGCTCGGCAGGGCTGTGGGCCCCTATTATGGCAAATAGTGCTGGCGAAGCTGTTGTAAAGGCAGATGAGCGGTGTTTTGGAACACCTTTTACAATTTGCGGTATGTCGGTTACAGAGATCGACATAATCGAGTACCGCAGTCTCCTCACAGAACCCGCCAAAAAGTATAACCTCTTCTCATTAGATGCCGCGTTCATGAACTATAAACTAGACACGGGGTACTGAAAGTTATAGCGTGTCAGCGTTAAGCACATCCCGGTAGTTCACCTTCATCGAGATCGTGCGGCCCGAGACCTGCTCCTCCGACACCTCCATGTTAAAGACCTTCTCATCTGGGAAGGTGAAGCGCTTGAAGACGTACACGTTGCGGTACTTGCGTTTGAAATTGTCCGCATCGTAGAGCGTAAACACCGGCTCCACCTCCAGCTGCTGAAAGTTGGTTGCCTTCAGCACCTTCCTGTCCTCAATCTTAAAGCGCACCTGGTCGATGGCGTAGGGGATGTTGGTGCGGTTCTTCATGGTCACGTCCACAAAGAAGTAGTCGCCCACCGTGTAAATGTTGTTGAGCTGCAGCTGCACCTTTTGCTTCGTAGCTGACACGTGGCGCATCTCGGGCCGCTGCTGGACGGCAAGCAGGGCAAAGCGCTGCATTTCCTCGTGGCTCATCGAGACGGCCGGGTTCAGGTACTCGTCGATGTTGGTGGGGTCGATCCTTACCTCTGAATCGGCTTTGGAGGGCGAGGCGGCATACACGAGCTTGTACTGGATCATAAACCTTTCGCCCACCACTGTCACCACACCCAGGGTAGGCTTGCCGTTCTTTGGTTTGATGCGAAGTATATTGGCAACGGGAATATCGCCTGCGACGTCATCGGTCGAGATGTCCACGTAGGTGATCGGCTCGGGGCTGACCAGGTGCGTGGAAATGTCCTTGTGCACGTAGAGCACCACCGGCTCTGCCTGCCCGAAACCAGCGTAGGAGAGGAGCAGCAGGGAGAATAGCGTTAGTAGCTGTTTCATATTACTTTTTTGCTTTGTTGTCAATCAGGTACACGACTGTGTTGTATTTGAGCCTGGCCTTATTCTTCCGGATAGACTTGCCCGCGGCCTGCGTGGCGGTCTGGGCCATGCGGTCCATCATCGCGTAAAGCATCTGCGCGGAGTTGTCGGGGTTGTCGCCGAAGGTGATGGACTGGCCGGAGGAGGCGTTGCTGCCCAGCTCCTTTGTGAAGTTCCGAAACTGCGAGTCGGGCACGTACAGGCCTTTCATCCCGTCATTGTCGTAGATACTCATGCGCACCGGCAGGATCTCATCGCCCACCAGTATGGAGCTCACAGTGACCTCCACGCGCTGGGCACTGAAGCCCGTCACGGTGCCGTAGAGGTAGCTGCCCTTGTCGATCTGAGTTTCCCCCACATAGATAGCATCCAGCAGCCTGACGCGAATCCTGCCCCCGTCACGCACCTTTAGCCCCTCATCCAGCATTGCCTTGATAAACTGCTCGTCATCGCTGCCGCCGACCGTGTTGAAGTAGGCGATGTTAGGATTTAGCGTCTTTCTTACGGCGAGTGCCTCCGGCTCCTTTGGCTCTGGTTTAGGGGCTGTTGCGGCTTTTCGCTCCGGCTCACTTCCGGCGCGGCCCAGGCTGTCGACATAGGCCATCTGCTCGCGGAACAGGCGCATTTCCTTCTCATAATCCGACTCTCTTTTCACGGCAGGCCTGCGTGCAGGCGCAGCGGTGTAGCGTTCCCGATCCTGCCGCTCCCCCACGCGCTCCATGAAGCCGGGAGAGGGCTTGTTGGATAGTATCTGGTTGTTGATGCTGTCGAGCATGGCCTGTTCCTCGGCGGTGTAGGCGCTGCCGTACGCGCGCTCCGCCTTGGTCTGCTCCAATCCCCGAATGGCCGAGTAGTCGGTGCGGTACTTGTGCTCCTGCTGCGAGGCGTTGAACTTGTCCATCACCGGGCGCTTGGCAAGGTTTGCGTCCGGCAGGGAGGTGTTGAGCGTCGTGGTGTCGGCCTGCATAACCGCCAGTTGCTCGTCTGTGCTCACCGGCTGGAAGGTGTCCAGGTACAGGTAGTTGAAGATGAACAGGAAAGGCAGTACGATAAGCGGCAGGATGTAGCGGCCGCTCTTGAAGTCAATCTTTCTCATGGATGATACGGTTTAGCTGTTGGTCCATATCCTTTAAAAATGCACTGTCGCGCGCTGTCAGGCTGTCGGGGTTGATGGCCTGCACCGCCGAGTAGAGGCGCAGCAGCTCCAGCATATCCGCCGTTGGCGCGGGCGTGGCGGGCTGTGCCTGGTGGAGTTGCCGGAAGATGCCATCGAGGGAGGAAGCTTCGCATTCCTTCCGGAAGAAAAGCAGCCACACAAGGCCCATGCCCATTACCGCGAACATCGCCGCGATCATAAAGCGCGGCCTCTGGTTGGCCCACCCCGCCGCTTTCTGCCTTTGGTTGCGGAGCCAGTTAAAAGCTTTTCTTCTCCACATAGTCCAGGTCTTTGTTGACGACTGTTTTCCAGTTCTTGATGAGGAGCCCGTGCGGGTTGTTCTCCGTGCGCGGCACGTCCTGCAGGTGGCCCTCGGTCACCAGTAGCCTGGTGGCGATGGAGGTGCTGCGCTCAATGCGCTGTCTGCCGTAGTAGCGGAAGTGGCGGTTCTCATCCACCTGCACGCTATCGGTTTTGATTGTCAGCACAGCGGAGCTTGCCAGTATGGAGTTGTAGTAGCCTTTCTCCTTGAGGTTGTTGTACTGGGCAAGCCCCGTATCGTCCACCAGGTACATGGCTTTGGAGAGGTTGGCCTTTATGTACTCATCATCGGGGGGCAGCGTGAAGAAAAGCAGGTGAAACATGTTCACGTGCGATTTGTACTCCACCATGCGGTTAGTGCCCTGCGCGCTCTGGCTCACCAGCACCGGCACGTTGTGGTCGAGCACGTAAATGTTCTTGCGCTGCTCGTTGACCAGGCTGTAGGCGAAAAAACACACCACGGCCACCAACACCACCGATGTGATGAAGCTGCCCACGCTCACGGCTAAGGCGAGCTTAATCTTCTTTTCTATGTTGTTGATCATGGCTTTGGGTTTTTACCTTGACATTTTGCGTATGGCCTTCCCGGCACCCCCGGCCACAGAGCCCAAGGCGCTGCCAATGCCGCTTGTGTTGATGATCCAGGTGGAGATGGCCGGGATGGTGAGCATGGCCAGCCCGCCCACAATCAGGCTCACGATGTAGAAGCTTATGTTTCCGGAAGGGTAGGAGACGTAGGCGATAAACATGTCCTCATTATCCATCACGGCCTTGAGAATCTCTATTTCCCGCATCAGCCCGTACTTGATGAGCACAAACGAAATGGACATGACGATATAGCCGATGGCCGAGTAAAGCCCCACCGAGATATAGCGGCCGATCCACGTCAGGTAAGCGTCCTGAAAGCCTGGCAGCACGCTCATGGCAAAGGAGAAGGGGCCCAGTATCACCAATATCCCGGCAAAGATGATCTGCAGGAAAAAAATGATGTAGGTGCAGACCTGAAATAGCAGGATAACAATGTACTCCACCACGCGCATCATTGTAAAATGCATCTTGGCCATGAGCATCAGGTAATAACCCTTCATCTTGTTGAACATCGGCTCCAGGTCAATCCCCATCGTTTCCATCCAGTCGCTTTCCTGCGTCTCGGCCTGCACCTGCTCAAACTCCGCGCTGGAGTCGGAGAGCTTCTTGGCCACGCTGTCCACCAGTGCCACCCGCTGCGTGTGCAGGTCCTGCACCTGGTCTATCTGGCCCTCATACATGGCTCTGGAGGAATCGTTCACCACAGTGAGAGGGAAGTTCACAGCGTCCACGAAACCGCCCCAGAACACGATCACAAGTGCCAGCGCGAAAGGGCGGAACAGGGCCATGTAGCGCAGCGGCTCGTCGCCCACCATCATCTTGTAAGCCTCCATGGCAAAGTAGAGCAGCATGAAGATGGCGGCCAGCGCCTGGGCGTCGGCAATGAAGCTGTCGGCAAGGTCGCGGATGTTGAGGAACAGCCCGTCGAACAGGTCGAAAATCGATTTGTCTATCAGTTCCCTCATCTACCGGCGGGCTTACGCTTTGTATCGGTTGCCTTTTTACTGTCGGCTTTCTTGGCTTTGCTGCGGGCCGCTTTCACGGCAGGCAGGCAACTAGTGGGTGCTTCCATGACTGGTCTTTCCATTACTCTGTAAGTTTGTTGGTTGTGTTAAAAAGGGTGATGATGCGGCGGTAATACCCGCGCAACTCGGTGAGATCCTTGAGGTAGCCCTGGAACGATTCCCCCTTGGCCGCGTCGTCCTCATAGGAGTCGATGGTTAATCCAATGTCTGTGTTGATGCGCTCGCGGTGCTCCATGAGCTTGAGCAGCATATCGGCCTTTACGCCCGCTTTCACGGCCTCCAGGTGCAGCAGGCTTAGCTGCCCGTTCAACTCGTCGATCTTGTTTTTGTAGAGCAGGAGGTAGCCCTTGTTTAGGCTGCGGTCCGCGCCTTTGAACATCTCCTGCCGGTACACCGCGTCGGTGCTCTCCTCCTGCTTTTGAGCCATATCCCGGTTGGCCCACAGCGTGGCCATGGTTGGCGCCAGCTGCAGCATGTTGCGCCGGTCCTCGCCCTTGCGGTACTTGTTGTGGAATAGCACAAAGTACCACTTCGGGTTAAACCGGTTCCAGCGCGTGACCACTTCGCGCTGCATCTGATAACGGGTGTTCTTGCTGTCCACCACCGTAACCGGGGCCTGGGCATTTGCCTGCAGGGAAAGCAGCAGCATGATTGCCAGGATGAGGTAACCCTTTGCCATGGCGCTAGTTCTTCAGTGTTTTGTACTCATCCAGCAGCGAGCGTATAATGGCCTGGCTGTTGTCCGGGTATTGCAGCCCCAGGGGGTTGAGCGTCTTGAACAGACCGGCGTACTTGGCCACGCGCATGCGGCGGGTGATCGAGTAGGAGAGGCCCCGCATGATGCGCAGCTCGTCCACCACGTGCCGGATCAGGTTCAGCCGCTCCGAGTTGCTCATCAGGTTCACATCCGTGCCGACCACGGCCACCTGGTAGATGTAGGTGAACAAATCGGAGGTGCGGTTAATCAGCTCAAGCTCCGTTTTGGCGGCAATGAGCAGCAGCTCCGGATCTCCCTGGGCGATGTCCATCATCTGCCCCTGGTAGGTGCCGATGTCCTGGGCGATGCGGGAGGCGTAGACGATGTTCTTGCTCTGCCCGATGATGGAATGCACTGACTTGAGCGAGTTGTACATTTTCTGCTCCAGCTCCTTTATCTGGATCATCTTAAAGGCGATGCTCTGCTGCAGGGCGGCTATCTCCCCTTCCTTTTCTTTGATGTCTTTTAAGGCCGTCTGCTGCGCTGTGTGATTGACAACGAGCGTAGACACCACCGCCGGGTCGAACACCACCTGCTGGGCGGGTGAGCGCGTGGCCCACAGCAGCATAAGGCTAGTGAAGTACAGGTATTTCTTCATGGCTCCTCCTATGGATTAAGTTTGTGAATTCAGATAGTTTCAGGCCCGAGTCGTGCAGGTCCCGGACAAACAGCTCCAGCGCCTGCCGGTAGGTGGGGTAGCGCCCGATGTAAACCTGCAGCGCCTCTTTCTCGCGCCGCTCCGTGGTAAATGTGAGGTACTCGTAAAGCGACACCTCCACGCCGTACACCTCGCCCGTGGCGCCCCGTTTTATGTAGACTTCCTTGAAGCGGCCGCGCCCCGCTGTGTTGTCGAGCTTGTTGATGGTGAAGATCTTCTTCTGCTCTACCTGGCTAAGGGAGAGCAGCGCCGCTATCTCGTCGAAATTGTCCCGGAACTTGGTCTGGTCGAGCAGGCAGACGGTGTCGGAGTTGTTGATGATGGAGTTCTTCACCACGGCGTTGCCGATGATGTCGTCCAGCTCCTGGGTCACCACGACGGCCTCCCCCCAGAACTTGCGCACGGTCTTGTAGACGTACAGGATATAGCCCGCCATAAGTGGCGAGGCTATGGCTTTCCACGCCTCCTCGATAATGAGCGCCTTGCGGTTTTTCTTGTGGCGCATCTTCTGCAGGAACACGTCCATGATGATGATGGTGGTGATCGGGAAAAGTATCTTATGCTCCTTTATCGCGTCAATCTCAAAGACGATGAACTTCTCATCAAACAGGGCTGAATCCACCGCGTTGTTGAGTATCTGCCCGTACTCGCCGCCCAAACAGAACTTCTTGAGGATGAAGCGGTAGCTGGTGCTATCAAAGGGGATCGCCTCCGACTGCGTGATCTGCCCGATCTTCTCAATGGAGAAGTCATAGAACGACTGAAAGCACAGGTAGGCGCTTTCCCTTTCCTGCTGGTAGAAGTCCTCGTAATAGGCCGCCACCACCGACGAGAGCACGCTATCCTCAATCTGGGTAACGGTGCCGTCAGCGCCTTTCCAGAGCAGGCACACGAGCGATTTGAGGAACTCGCGCTTCTCTTCGTTGTACTCCTCCCGGTTGATGCGGAAAGGGTTCATCGTGATCGGCTCCTCTTCCGAGTAGGTGATGTACTTACCGCCATAATAAGCGCACAGACCGCTGTAGGAGTGGCCTGTATCCACCAGAATCACGTCCGTGTCCTGCAGGGCGTACTGGCGTATCAGGTGGTTCATAAAGAAGGACTTTCCCGATCCGGAGGGGCCCAGCACAAACTTGTTGCGGTTGTTCATGCGGTTGGTCTGGATGGGCATGTCGCTGGTGTCGACGGCCACGGGAATGCCCTGCCTGTCGGAGAAAAAAACCTGAAAGCCCGACTCCTCATCCTTCAACAGCCCTTCCTTGAAGAGCAGGCACAGCGCCGCGTCCGATGTGGTTTGGAAGGTATCGTATGCCTTCAGCTCGGAGGCGTTGCCGGGCAGCATGCACCGGAACAGCTCCATTTGGTTGTAGGCATTGTGCGAGGGAATAATGCCGAGCGAAAACAGCGCGCTCTCAATGTAGTTCACGGCCCGGTCGATGTGCTGCCCGCTGGCCGAAACAAGTATGTTGTAGTGGCTGTGCACCAGCAGCTGGTTATCTTTGGCGATGTCAGCCAGCACGCGGTCAATGTCGGCCACGGCCAGATCGTTGGCGGGGTCGGGCATGGAGGTATGGCGCTTGCGCTTGGCCGTGAGCTTCCCGATCTCCGCCCTTTGGTCCGGAATCTGAATCACCTGGTTGTAGACGAGGCAGTCGGTGGCCGGTACCTTGTGGAGAAAGTGCATCAGGTCCACCGGCAGGGGGTAGCCCAGGTTGATCTCGGTGTGCGGCGTGATCGAGGAGGGAAAGTTGATCTCGTCGATGTCCACCAGCGAAACACTTTTAACCGTTCTCGCGCCAATTTTTAGCCCCTCGTCGCTTGCGCTGAAGTTGTTGAGGCCATAGGCCCCCCCCGAGAAGTTGAAGGCCAGCAGCCGCCCGATTAGCGCTTTGATCTGCGCCTGGTCGAGCACCTGCGGGGTAAAGCCCTTTGACTCCAGCAGCGCCACTACCTTGGTGATGTTGCGCTCGAACGCTTTGAAGTCTTTCTCCTCATAGGTAAAGAAGGCCGAGCGCCTTACGTCCCGTGTTATGGTCAGGTACGTGGTAATATCGCGGTACTCCCTGCCTTCAAACGCCTCGTTGTACTTTTGAGAGAGGAAATCGGATGAGCCGCGCCCGCTGAACTTCTTTAGCGCGAAAATATCCAGTTTCTGCAAGGTATAGCCGGAGCCGAGTAGCTTGATGATGTTGGAAAAGACATAATGAAACGCGGTATAGGCATCCAGGTCCGCGGCGTACTGAAGCACAGGGTTGGTGAGCCGGATGAGGACCGCGTGGTCGCCCGATTCATGGTAGAGCACGTCATGGGTATGGCGGTCTATGCCGATGTAGGGCACGGTGAACTTTTTGCTTTTCATAAAAGGCCGGGTAAAAGGCCCGGAGAGGCTTAGCGGGAGCGCCTGGCACCCACAGCCCCGTTGAACCGGGCCGGGATAATGTAAACACCGTTGGATTTTGTCTTGTCGTGCAGCCCTTTCTTCTGCCTGCTGTTGGTGTAGAGCAGACCCGAGAAGGAAACGGCCAGCAGGCCAAGGAAGCCCATCAGGAAATTGACGGTAACGGAAAGGATCACGGCAGCGAGAAACCCGGCCAGCACGCTGGCAAGCCCCCAGTAGATGTAGCGGCCTTTAAGGGTCTTGAAAACCACGGGCTGCTGTAGCCCCTTGTAAACGGGGAAGCTTGCCGCGTGCCTGTCGAGCGCCATTACACGCCGAAGAATGCCTTTACCACCACGCCCACCAGCATCAGAAACACGCACGAGCCCATCCAGCCCATGATGGACTTCTGCACGTCCTGGTCGCCTGAGTTCCACTTGATGAACACGCGCACGCCGCCTACCAGCCCGACAATGGCACCGATGACAATGATGAGCGTGCCGATGGGGTCCACGTAGGTGGTCAGTTCAGAGGAGGCGGCATCGATACCGGTTACGCCCTGGGCAAAGCCGGTCTGTGCGATGGCCAGCAGGGCCATCGCCGAAAGGGGAAGTTTCTTTCTCATAAAGCTTGTTTTTGTAGTAGGGTTAAAGTTTAAAATATAGACTTTGCATGGGACTTGGCCTCACGAAGGAAGTCATCGAGCGGAATGCCCTGCCCCTCCACGCGCAAGCTATGCGCCTGCTCCAGTGGTGCGTCATCCTCAAACTCCTCCTCGTCTTCCCACTCTTCCTCATCCTGGTAGTCAGCTGGCTCATCGTAGTATTCGTCCTCCACCTCGATGGGCTGCTCCTCCTCGCCTGCCAGCTCGCTCATGTGGTAGACCACGGCCGTATTATCTGCCGCCTTGTGCCCGCCCCTGGCCCTGACCAGGTCAAACAGGATGTTAAGCGTGTAATAGGCCGCATAACAGGAGGTGATGAGCAGAAAGAACGTGCTCCATTCCATAATTCAATAGCTTAAGTAAACACTCCGCTTTGTCTGAAAGCCGGCCTAGTCGATAAGCCGGTTGCTGCGTTTCTCCACCAGCTCCTGTATCAGCCCTTTGTGGCGGCTGAAGAACTCGTGAAGCAGGAAACTTACCAGATGGCTGGACTTGATCTTGGCTTTTTTGCGAAGCAGGTCCAGCACCTCGGCGCTCTCGTCGTCGATGTAAACAGCGCGGCGGTCAAAGTCCATGTCGGCCTTTGCCTCTTCCAGCACCCGGTAAAGCTGCCCAAACCCGCCTGTCTCCAGGGTGCTGCTCACGCTGGGGGCAGCAGGATCGGGCAAGGGCTGCTCCGTGTGTTGGAGCGAGTCCTTGATCCGCTGTAAAACGAGGTTGCTCTTACTGTTGCTCATATGTATTATATTCTTTATAAGACTAATATACGTATTATTATTCTTATAAAGAATATATTTTTTAAATTTATTGAACGAACAAAGCTTACATGATTTGTAAAGCAGCATAAAAAGCTTTAGGCCTTCCCCCTGAAGTAATGGGTATAGATGTAGTCGAAGGCTTCCTGTACCACCTGGCGAGCCTCAGAACCGATGGAAACGGTGTCGATTCGCTGCAGGGCCACGCGCTCGGTTATCTCCGGTGCCAGCTGCCCCAGGGCCGAAAGTGCCTCGCGCACTTTCTCCTTTGTTTCGTACTTGATGTTCTTGTTGAGGCGGGTGGGCAGAAAGACGATGTGGTTGTGGGGGTTCAGGTGACGGGCTACCCGGGCAAACACATGCGAGGACTCAAACACGCTGCGCTCGTAGGCGATGGGGCAGATAAGCAGGTCGGCATCCTTGAGCACGGCCAGTATCGCGTCATCGTCCAGCCTGCCCGGCATGTCGATGAGCACGTGCATGGCGTTTTTGAGCGCGTCCAGGTCAGCCGCATAGGTGGGGTACTCCTCCAGCTCCAGCTTGATCACCTCGTAAAGCGGTTCGTTGTCGTAGAGTTCGCGGTCGCGCTCCCACGTGGCGTACACCGTTTCCTGCTGGTCCATGTCAAAGAGCACGACCTCCTCGCCTTTTTCTAGGGTAAGGTAGTTGGCCAGCAGCACGCAGGTGGTGGACTTGCCGACCCCGCCTTTCTGGTTTGCGATCACAATTTTCATATCGGTAGGGTTTAGCGTTTTCGTTTCCTCTTTTTCCTGCGCTCGCTTTGCTTGTTCTCTCGCTGGCTGTTGGACAGCAGCAACTCAGCGATCAACTCCAGCATGCCGCCTACCGGGGCGCTGCGGTGCTCCAGGCGGCGCGCGGACTCCGGAGCAATGGCTTTATCAGTGTTAAGCGCTGGAATGCCGCCAAAGTCCAGTTTTTGGCTCGTGAGCTTGTTCATGGGGTATATTTCCCTGTCCCTTCTGTCGATTAGGTGATACTTCCCCCCCGATCGGGCCAGGCTCCACTCGTTGCGCTCAAAAATAGCGGGCAGCGTGTGCCCGTTGGCCAGCATGCTGTTGAGCCGGTCAGCCGTGTAGCGGCGCGGCGCCCTGTCTGCCGGGCCGTCCACTTTCAAGCTGCCCGGCTTGAGGTGGAAGGCATGGGTAAGTATCCTGATGTCGGTCTCGCTGGTAATCACGTACTTGTTGGCCTGCCGCAGCCGCTCGTTGTAATGCAGGGCACGCATGCGCTCGGGCTCCACCTGCAGCACCGCTTCCTTCTCACCCTTCCGCTTTACCTTGCCGCTCTTGCTTACTGTAAAGCCGAGGGCGGCCAGCTCTTTCTTGAAGGCGCTAAAGGGTATCTGGCTGTTGGATTTGCTAACCTTTTTTACCACGGCCTCGGCAGCGCCCAACTGCTGGCTCCTGCTCACCGGTGAGAGCAACTCGCTTAGCTTCATCAGCTGCGAGCCTTTGAGTACCTGCTTTTGGGCGTGGTCGATCACCGAGTAACCGTAAGGCGTATCCTGGCCCTTTGCCTGGTGGTAGATGATCTCTACCCCGAACTTCCCCTTCAGGAAAGCCTTGAACTCCCCGGCAGAAAGACCCGGCCTGTACTTGGCAAGCAGCGCCCGCAGTTGCCGTATGCGCTCGTCAGGGGCCGCGTAAGCGCTTATCTTTTTGTTGATGGTGTCTTTGTCCACGGCACTGATGAGCGTGCCGTACTTGACCAGTTCTAGCTGGGTGGGCGTTTCCTTTACCTTCACCCCTTCTAGCTCCAGCAGCAGCCTGAACTGCGCTGGGGTGGAGAAGCTGTAGGCCATCGCCTTGGCTACGTGCGCGCGGATCTCGGTGCCCATATCCTGGAGCATGATTTCCTTTAGGACCTTTTGGGACCGGGTGCGCTCAAAGGAATCGTCTATCTTTCTTCCCTCTCGGTTCACGCGCGTTGAGACGATGTGCACGTGGTTGTTTTGCGTGTCGGAGTGGAAGTAGATCAGGTGCGGGTTCTCCCCGTAGCCCATTTTCTGCAGGTACTGCGCGGCGATTCCCACCAGCTCGGAAGCGTCTTTCTCTCTTCCCTCGCAGGAGAGCACGGCATGGAACTGGGGCTGTCTGACGCGCTGCGCGTTGCTCTCGGATTTGCTCCACGACTGCAGGTAGCTTGTGTAGTCCGCATTGCCCAGCGCCCCCCCAACAGGCTGCAGCATGCCGAAGTTCTCGGCCACCAGCAGCTCGGCAGTTCCTTTCTCCACCTTGTCCTCGTTGTAGCCCACCCCGGCGAAGGTGCCGGCAGAGGAGAGTATCTTTACAATCATAAACTAATATAGCACATCCCCACAACAGCCTTGCCGCCTTGCGCCATGCGTATGGCGCAACCAAGATGCTGCAGCATGATCTATAATCAGAAACCCTGTGCGCCTAATGCTGCACTTGAACGAGGAAATCCCGCACTACACGCGTAATCATGACGATCAGGAAGCTAAACCAAGGGCAATAATGATTTTAAGTAAGCCCATGGGCTAGGAGTGGAAAAAAGTAATGGGTATTTATGCCAACAGCTACAGGAAAGCAGAAAAAAGGTAACTGGGAGAAAAGTAAGAGGAGCAGCAGCCTTTTTAGGTGCTGCTGTTGTGCAGTAAACATTAAATCCCTTAGCGATTACCTTCGCATAAGACAACAGGCGCGCTTAGGAGTGCCTGTTGTCTTTGTCAATAACGCTGCCTACGCCTCACCCAAGACGCAACCAGTATGCAACAACACACAATGCGCATCAGCGCGTAGTCCGAAGGAAGGCGCGTATCGCTTTCACGTACTCCTCCTCCACCTCGATCATCTTCCGGAAGTGCTGGTTGTACTCGGCTATGGTCTGTTCGCTGACCATGTTGTTTTTCTCCAGGTAGTGCATGTAGCGCACCACCTGGTTGAGGTTGGTGCCGACCTTCTTGAGCGCCGCCCCGGTCTTGTCGATGGCATGGAACAACTCTTTCGGGTTGTGGCCAGCGCCCTCCTCAGAGAACAGCCGCAGCCGGAGGTAGGCGCTTAGATCGGTGTAGCCCGACGAAATGGCCTTGGCCTCCAGGTCACTGCGCTCCTTCGTTGTCAGGTACAGTTTCAGCACGCTGTTTCGCCGGTCTTCCGCTCTCTTTTTTGGCCTGCCGCCGCGCGGTTTCCAGTCCTGTTTCTCTGGTTCCTTTTCCATACCTGGATGATGAGTTGCGAATAATCCATACCCCCCTTACCGCCTACGGGGGAAGTGGGGCAAGAGGTTTTAAGGGCCCTTAAAACACATCTTGCAAACCTAAGACCGCTGCCGAATGAAGTGATTCAAAAACGGAACAGGCAGGATCGTGAATTTTCACTGCGCATGCTGCTGCGGCACTATGCGGTCGCGAAAACGGGAAATAATTTCCGAATGATGTTCCCTTTTCCCTCCCTTCCTTGTGTAACCTGTACCTGTGATTCTCGCCAGTGGGGTGAAGTACAAAAGGGAGAAAGGGCGCATGAGGAGCGTGGTTTCTCCCAAGATGCATAACCTTTGCCCGGCTCTAATCCTACTTTATAGAAAGACCTAAGGCTTTTTCAGGAAAGAGCCAATAGGGTGCGCACATCCTGCATACTTAAGCCGGTCTTGCTATTCATCCTGATTAGAGGGGTAGGGAAGAACATGCAACACATGTTTGATGGGATGACTCGCAAAGGTGCCTATGACACCTTCTCCATCGGGAACGGTCAATTATTACCTTAAATGAAGCAGATAAGCTGTGGTTAAAGCGACTTTTTAACTAACGTTATAGAAAATTAGGTAAGTTATCGTTCTTCTTTAATTTTCTGATACGGTCCGTATTTGTGCCGCTCTTCGCTGAACCCGTCGGTGTAAGGACCAAAGGGATGGTCGAATGGTTTCTTCGAAATATCCGGCCAGTCTTTGCGGATGTCTTTCTTGGGTCTCGGCAGTGAATTCACATAAGCGGCCACATCCCAGGCTTCTTCATCGGTCAGTTGAGGGTTATCATACGTTGCCCCCAGCGGCATATTAGCTTTCACGTACTTGGCAAAATTGGAAATGCGGTATAAACCGGCGCCGTCGTTGTAGCTATTTTCACCCCATAGTGGCGGGTACACATACACCGCACTTCCTGCTGGTTTCATGCCTTCGCCTTCTTCGCCGTGGCATACCTGGCATTTCTGTATGTATACTGCCTTGCCTAGTTCAGGGCTGGCTGCACGTTCCAGCAGCTCTATATTTAGCAAACCGGAGCCCTTTACTTTATCTCCCCTCTTAACGTCTTTCCCAATCCATTGAATGTAAGCAGCCAATGCCTGCATTTCCTTTGAGTCTTTAGCAGGTGCAGTCCCGTTTAAACTACGTTCAAAGCAATCTTCTACCCGCTTTGTCACATCCTCTTCCATTCCGGATCTTGCTCTAACTTTAGGGTAGGTAGACGCAACTAACGCATAATTATTACCAAAGGGCTTCGTGCCGGCATCCAAGTGGCAGTTCTGGCAGTTCATTCCGTTTGATATATGCAATACACTTCCTTCAGGTCCAAGGTGTTGAGCTGTGTTTTTTACCAGTTCGTGCCCATAGCGTATCAGATCACCCTCAGGTGTGGCAGGTAGCGATGCCAAATCAGGGGCTTTCCACATCTCACCGTCTGCTATAGGTTCAGTAACTTCATTTGAAGCACTATTCTGAAAAACCTGGTTCAGGTCGGGAAGATATGTATGAGCCGGAGTTAAACGGAAGATTACTACTAGTAGTAGCAGTAGCATGGTAGTAAGTGCGCTCAAGCCTATTAAATTAGAGAACTTAATTAGCAGACTTCCAAACTCTTTGTCATGATCTCTTTTCATAAGGGCAGTATAGCGTGAATAGCAGTACAAGCTAGTTTATACCTATGAGCATGTATGTGACTTTTGTCACATGATGTATTTCATTACAAAACCTTATCAATTGGTCATAAAAAAGAGCAGGAAGTATAAACTCCCTGCTCTTAGAAACACAAACACTAAACTAAATTCTTATCTGAAAGTATAATCCACGTTTGGCAGCTGCGAAAGTACCGGCGACTCCAGGTCCAATACGTTGGCTCTTCCGTCTATCTTCGGTGATACGGTGCCATTCATTTTCAGGTACTCTTCCATCACATCGTGAACGGTATAATCCAGCACTTTCGGGTCTTTGGTATTCGGCATGCGGCACAGCACATGGTCTGGCTCACCGGTTCTGCGGCAGGCAGCCATGGTATATTCACGCTTCAAGTCGAGCGGCTTCCCTCCAACCGTGATAGATTGCACACGCTCGCCTTTCGGGGCATTGGCTTTGAAGGTCAATTCCATACCGGAGAAACGGATGACCCAACCCCCGAAACGCTCCAGCGGTTTCTCGGCAAACACGTTGTGCAGTTCCTGTTCCATCCAGTTTTGTATCTGCTGGCCAGTAGCCTTGCCTGTTTTCACATTCTCGTTTACAGGCAGCATGTTCCAGATGTCGCTGTAGGTGATGGGCGCTTTACCCGATGCATCCGGTACGATTGGGGTACCGAACCGGAAGCCGTTGGAGATGGCAATATCAGCGCCCGTCTTCCAGCGAACCGCGTCGGTGATCATGTTATCCAGCGCATTCTCCACTACCAGGTAGCGGTACAGCGGCTCCGTAGTATGGCCTAACACACGATCCATTTGCTTCTTGTAAGGTGCTATCTGCTCGTCCACTATTTTCTGTACGACAGGGTCAGCCGGGTATTTCTTTGGGTCTACATCAATGAGTTCATAGCGCTGGTCTACTATTTTGCCGTCTTTAACCTGCAGGTCCAAACGACCCACAAAAGAACCGAAGCCACCCGGTTCTACCACTTGCGCATACTTGCGCTTCAGCGGTTTTCTGATTCTCTCGTGCGTATCGTTGCCCAATACAAAATCAACGCCTTCCATCTCAGGCTGATCAGCCAGGTAGATTTGCTTCGAAATACCCAGGTGCGTTACCAGGAACAGGATGTCCACGCCTTTTTCTACTTTCAGTTCTTTTATAAGCGGTTGCAGGTTATTTTCCAGACCTTTAAAAATAAGCCCTTTGCTGAATACCGGGTTTTGGCGAACAGGAACTTCCGGGTCGTTGTAGGAGATGAAGCCCAACTTTACCCCCTTCATTTCTTTGATGATATAAGGCGGGTACAGCATCTCTGAACTGGCTTCATCATAGATGTTGGCACATACCACCGGCTTGCCATACGAGGCCAGTATGCTGCGCATTTTCTGGCTACCGAAAATTACTTCCCAGTTACCCGGAATCAGGAAGTCATAATCCATTGCCTTGATAACAGGGGCAATGGCATCTCCTTCCGACATGGCGGCCACGGCGCTTCCCTGTATCAGGTCGCCGCCGTCCACTATCACAGTTCCGCCAGGGTTTTCCGCTTTTACCTGCTTGAAGAGTGTTTGAATATGGGCCATGCCGCCACGTTCCTTGAACACAAACGCGCCGTTCTCTACGAACATCTCCTGGTGGGGCATCAGTTGGCCGTGGATGTCGGCTGTCTGTAAAATGGTGATGGTTTCGATGCCAGCGTTGCTGGCTGTGGTTTCACCCTTTCCTGTGTTCTGGCAAGAGCTAAATGCAGCTAAGCCCATAACTGGTAGGGTAGAAAGTATAAATCTTTTGAAGTTCAGCTTCATGGTCTTTTGATAAATAGGAATGATGGATAAGCCTAAGCAGAATAGGTTTATCTTAAGTATGATAAATAATTATAGATGGGCAGACCGTCTCTTCAAGCTCATAACCTGAAAGGATTGTTATTAAAGGAGCAGGAAGGGTGCTGGTAGTTGTAGCAAACCACAGGCTATACTTTACCAGTTTTGCCACTGAATAGGGTAAGTGATTAGCTAAGCCGGGGCGGATCAGGCTCTAAGAATTTGCCAAGAGCCTTATAAACTAACTGATTGTATCCAGATTTTTGACGCTCCAAGTATGGTGGTATAAACACCAACTCATCAGCGGGCGCGGTACTTAGCAGTTGTACAGAACAAGAGATTTCAACTAGCCCGTCTTGCTGCCCATTCTCGGTGTCTGGCACTTCTTTTAGCAGCTGCCTTATGTTTATGGATTGATCAGCTGATGCCGCCAATTGCTTTTGCGCTTCTTTTTTCAGACAAACCTTTTTGATTGACACACCCGCACGCTCTCCCGGCACGAAACTGATCGCAGTCAGCATCGAAAGATGTAGGATTAACATCAATATAGCCCATATGTGCAGGTAGTGCTTCAAGTACAAGTTCTAAGTTTTAGAACACAGTTCTGCTGTGCTGTTTTACAAAACAAGCGAAAGCGCATGAGCTTCACTGTGACTTTTGTCACATAGGTTCAGGCCACAATGTGTGTACTTGCAGCCTATAGAAATTTTAAAACTAAGCTTGAACTATGGTTATGAACTATGCAGTAAAATTAATTGCCTTTGTGCTGCTTTTCGGATTTAGCAGTTGCCGGCAGGGAACAGGTGGTACAAACGTAAACTTGAATGCAACAGAAGTAAAGCAGCTTCTTGCGTCTGAGCAGGATATTATAGTGCTGGATGTACGCACCCCATATGAATTTCAGGACGGCCACCTGGAAGGCGCTGTTAATATAGACTATACTTCACCGGATTTTGAACAGGAAATAGCCAAACTGGATACAGCCGCCACCTACCTGCTGTACTGTAAATCCGGAAACAGAAGTAGCCGTGCCACAGCTGTCATGCAGAGCCATAATTTCAGTAACATTTACAACGCAACTGTAGGGTTTGATGCACTCCAAGCAGCAGGGGTACAACCAAAATAAACCGTGGAGATTTCAAGCAGAAGATATATTCAACTAGGCATTTTCTGGCTCCTATTGTTGCTGATAGTAATAACCGACCTTATTAGTGCACCAATCGCTTTATTCTCAGGTATCGTGTTAGGACTGGTTTTCGGTAATCCGTATCCGGCAAAGCTGAGCAAATTTACGAAGTATTCTTTGCAGGCTTCCGTAGTAGGCTTGGGTTTCGGCATTAACCTGTACCAGGTGGCTGAAACCGGCTTACTAGGCTTTTTCTATACAGCCATCTCGCTTATTGCCACCATGGTGGTGGGGTTGCTATTAGCAAAGTTGTTAGGCGTGGAGAAAAAGCTGAATCACCTTATTTCTGCGGGTACGGCCATTTGCGGGGGAAGCGCCATTGCCGCTGTTGCCCCGGCTATCAAAGCATCAGAAAAGGAAATTTCCGTAGCGCTGGGCGTGGTGTTCATCCTGAATGCGCTGGCTTTGTTTGTTTTCCCATTCATCGGCAAGCAGCTGCAGCTATCGCAGGAACAGTTCGGGGTTTGGGCCGCCATTGCCATACATGATACCAGTTCCGTAGTGGGGGCTGCCACCCTGTTCGGTGAAAAAGCACTCGAGATTGCCACTACGCTTAAACTAACGCGGGCGCTGTGGATACTCCCAATGGTGCTGATCACGGGCTTTCTGTTTAAGTCTGAAGGCAAAGCAAGCTTCCCGAAGTTCATACTCTTCTTCCTAATTGCATCTCTGTTCAGCACTTTTCTAACTAGCCTCAGCGAAGTGTATGGCTGGCTGACCCTATTGGCCCGTAAAGGCTTGGTTATAAGCTTGTTTCTGACTGGAGCAGGCATCAGTATGTCACTGCTTAGAACCATTAGTATCAGGCCATTCTTGCAAGGAGTGGTGCTTTGGCTGATTGTGGCCACAGGCTCTCTGCTGGCAGTTTACTATGTAATTTAACAGAGTAGTAGGATTGCCTGTAAAAGGTGTTTTATAACATATTAAACGCAAGGGCTGCACAACGAACGAAACTTAGTTGTGTAGCCTTAGCTACTTAACTATGGAAAAACAAACGAACATAACCATTCTTCAGCTCAACGATACCCATGCCTATCTGGAGCCACACCAGGAAATGTTCTGGGAGAGTGGCACAACGATCTACCGTCCAGCAGGTGGCTTTGCCAAAATAGCAGGGTACTTAAAACAGCTTCGGAAAGAGCAAAAAGGCGTGCTGGCACTAGATTGCGGAGACACGTTTCACGGCACCTATCCAGCTGTTGCATCCAAAGGGGAAGTGATGGTACCTGTGCTGAACGAACTTAGCCTGGCAGCCATGACGGCACATTGGGAATTTGCCTACGGCCCGGAGCAGTTCAGGAAACTGACCGCCATGCTCAACTACCCTATGCTGGCTATCAATGTGTATGAGAAAGCTACAGATAAGCTGGTGTTTGCGCCTTACACGCTGAAAGAAGTAAATGGCTTGAAAATAGGTATAGTGGGCATTGCCTGTAACATCGTTGATAAGACCATGCCGCCCCATTTCAGCGAAGGCATCTATTTTACGCTGGGTAACGAAGAACTGCCCGGCTACATCCAAAAACTTAAGCAGGAAGAAAAAGTTGATCTCATTGTTCTGATCTCTCACCTGGGCTTTCCGCAGAATATGAAGTTGCTTTCCGAAGTGGAAGGCGTAAATATTTGCCTGAGTAGCCACACCCATTACCGTACCTCTAAAGCTGTGCAACAGGGGCAAACGATTGTAATAGAGTCCGGTTGTCATGGTTCCTACCTGGGGCGGCTGGATCTGACCATACAAAATTGCAGCATCTCCAACTATAAACATGAGCTGGTAGAAGTCTCGGATAAAATACCCGACGATGCCCACATGCTGGAGTTGGTGCAGCAAGCTGTTCGGCCTTACAAACAAGAGTTAAGCCAGAAAGTGGGGGAGACGGCTACTGTGCTGGACCGGAATAACATTCTGGAATCGACCATGGATAATTTTCTGCTGCAAAGTATGCTGCATGCAACAGGAGCAGAGCTGGCCTTTTCAAATGGCTGGCGTTACGGAGCGCCAATAGTTACTGGGTCTGTTACCCTGAACGACCTGTACAACATCATCCCCATGAATCCGCCTATACAAACGGTGGAACTGACGGGGCAGGAACTGCAGGACATGCTGGAAGAGAACCTGGAGAAAACGTTTTCACCGGATCCTTACGCACAGCAAGGGGGCTTTGTAAAACGATGTATGAGCTTAAGGGCCTTTATAAAAATAGAAGCACCCAAAGGCACCCGTATCCAAAAGCTTTTTGTAAATGACGAAGAACTAGACCTGCAACGAAGCTATAAAGCATCCTTCGTGACAGAGCAGGGCGTGCCGGAAAAGTATGGCACCAACCGCTCTGACTCAGGTATAAAGGCCATTGAAGCCATGCAACAATACCTGGAAAAGTACTCACCTGTCCGTGCTGATATGCTGGGCACGTTCACGGCAGTATAAATCCCATTAACTAGACAATACTTCTATGAAATTAAATAGGAAACTAGGCATCCCATTGGGGATGGCAACACTCATGTTTGCCGCAGCCTGTACGAACCAAAATTCAACATCAACTACTTCTAGTGAAATGGCAGGAAAGGAACAGAAATCGATCAGCATCTTGCATACCAACGACATGCACGGCACTTACATGCCATTCCTGACAACAACTGATAACGCGACAGCTCAAACCGGCGACGCTGGTCGTGACACGCTTATCACGTTCGATAAAGCAGCCAGGATTGGGGGTTTTGCCTACCTGGCCGGCGCTGTGAAGAATGTGCGAAAGGAGAAAGGTGCTGATAATGTGTTACTGGTTGATGGGGGCGATACCTTTAGTGACGACCAGCTGGGCAACCTGACGAAAGGAGAAGCCATGATCCGCTTCATGAATGGGGTGAACTATGATTTAATGGCGCTCGGAAACCATGATTTTGACTATGGTTTGCAGCGCACGCGCGAACTGCAGCAAATGGCAACCTTCCCGATGCGGGCAGCCAACATTACGGATGACAACACACAGCAACCTGTTTTCGGAGAGCCTTATTTCATCAAAGAAACGAACGGTGTTAAAGTGGCTATTCTGGCGCTTGGCTACCGCAATACGCCTAAGACCGGTAACCCGGACAATGTAAAAGGACTCACCTTTAAAGTGGGCCAGGAAGTCGCGCAAAAGTATGTGCCGGAGCTCCGAAAGAAAGCCGATATCGTGGTGGTGCTTTCACATGAAGGGACTGCGGTGGATTACAAAATGGCCCGAGAAGTAGCAGGCATAGACCTGATCATAGGCGCCCATAGCCACGACATCTTGGAGCCAAGAACAAAGATAGGGCAGACCTATGTGGTGCAGGCCATGTCTGATGCAGCGGTGCTGGGCGAAACAGAATTAATTATCGCTGATGATAAACTGGTTGATGTGAAAACGCATCATCATTGGCTCTGGAACGAGCAGTTACAGCCTGATGCAGCCATACTGGCGCTGATAGGTGAACAGCGCAAACCACACCTGGATAAGCTGCAAGAGCACGTGGTGGAAAGCAAGGCCGTCATAGGCAGACAGTATAAATCGGAAAGCCCGTTTGATAAACTGGTAGGCAATCTGCTGCTCGAAGGATTCAAAGGGGATGTGGCCATCATGCCGGGAGTAGGGTATGGTATCTCCTTTAAGCTAGGTCCTGTGACAAGTGAAGAAGTATACAAACTGTTGCCACACCCCTCCAAGATTGTGACCTTGACTATGACGGGTCAGCAATTAAAGCAGACACTGGAGCAGGCGGCCAAGAACCTGAAGCCTGTGAACAAACTGGAAGCGGTGGGAGGTCTTATACAGACAGCAGGCATCCACTACGAAATGGACCTTACCAAACCAACCGGACAACGAATCAGCAAGGTCCAAATTAAAAACCAGCCAGTAAATGACGACCAAAACTATAGGGTTGTTACCCACAACGGCTTGCTCACTGGGTTGCACAACTTCGATGAGATAGGAAAGGGGCAAAACATCAACAGAACAGCGCAACCACTTACAGACTTCATCATTCAGCAATTAAAGGAAATGAAGACAGTGGATATGCCAGCCAATATGGGCGAAGTAACCATCAAACGCTAAGTATAAACTACTTCCTAAAACAAAAGCCCCGTGGTAGAGATTTACCACGGGGCTTTTGTTTTCCCAGAAAGCTTAACCTGTTATACTTTCTCCAGGTGCTTTACTTCTTTTCCCATTCTACTTGGCTCACCCTTCGAGCGATTGTTCAGGAAGGGTTGTAACTGCTGCTCTACAAACGACTCCGGATACTGCGCTACATCATCAAAGCCCAGCGCAATATCACGGCCATCTTCGGGCATATAAACCGTTCCGAACAGGTAATCCCAAACACTTAAGCTGATGCCATAGTTTGCGCCGTAGCGATGGGGCATATGTTTGGCGTGGTGCCAGATATGCATTTGCGGATTGTTGAACAGGTAGCGCAACGGACCTAACGGAACATGGAGGTTGGAATGGTTAAAGTGGCCAATAGAAGTCGCAAAAATGTGCACTAGAAAGAAGTCCTGAATTCCGAAGCCTATCATGGCCAGTGGTATATACTCTATAATTCTGTAAACTACCGTCTCGCCCCAATGGAAGCGCAGGTGCGCTGCAAAGCCCATTTGTTGCACCGAATGATGTACCTTGTGAAAGCGCCACAGAAATTCGGAGCGGTGCAGCAGCCGGTGTACGTTCCATTGTATAAAATCACGGACTACAAACAAAGTGAGCAGCTGCCCCCAAACGGGCCATGACTGCACTTCAAAAGCGACCAGGTTCGTAACGCCAAACAGCGCCAGGAAATCGTTAAATGCTTCTACACCAATGTTAGAAATGGCATTGAACCCGATAAGCGAAAACAGGAAGAAGTTGAAGAACATGTAAAAGCCATCGAGCCAGAAATCTTTTCGGAGTATTGCCTGATGGGTACGCCAGGGCTTAACTATTTCTAAAAGCCAGAAGAAAAGCGATAAGCCAATCAGCCAGTAGAAATAGTTACCCCACCCCGGATTCAGAACTTCCTGCCAAAGGTAGTTCCCGTAATCCGTAAAAGACGAGAGAAAGATCTGCCAGTACTTTGCCAATAGCTAAGTTACTATAGTTTCTAAAACTTAATGTAGCTCCAGCCTTCTTCCTGTTTGGTTACAATCTCACCGATACCCATAGGCACGGTTGGTACGTCAGGCAGCAGTTGGCCCTTGTCTACTTTAGCTCTTTTCATCGTATTCGCGCAAGCGGCAAAAATTACTCCTTTAGCCTGCAACTCTTTTATAGCGTTGGCTTGGGTTGATTTCCCGGTAACCAGCAGGTTGAGTGCCTTGCCGTGGACCACCACTTCAATCTGTGCATCAGGCCAGCCACGTTTGATATTGTTGAGTTGTCTCATTAGGCCGGCATGCATGGCGGTGTCAGCTACCGATAGATCGTAAACGATCTTGCGCTGCGACGTTTGCTCAGTTTTTTTAGCTTTTGCCTTTGTTTGCCCCTGGGCCATGGAAAGGGGCGCCACCAGCGTAGCCACCAGCACCAGCATGATCAGTTTCAATTTCATAATTTGCTTGTTTAAGTATATGACTATCTAACTTTGTTTTGCTTAGAAGTATAGTTTCTATCGTTCAATTGGTTGAAGCCATACGCATGGTTCACTTCTCGCAAACTATGCGTATGGTTTGCAGGCTTTACTTTTTCACCATCCCCTGCAGGAACGCCACCACTTCCGGTGTGTTGTAATCGGCCATGCCTTCCTGCTTGGCTACGATCTTCCCTTCTGGGGAGATGATGAACGTGGTTGGAATGGCATTGGATTGAAACTCCTGTGGAAGCTGGCTGGCTGGCAAGTATACCGGGAAGGTATAGCCCTTCTTGTCAATGTACTTCTTCACCTTCTCCATGCCACCTTCGTCTACCGAAAGCATCACAAAGGCGATGTTATCTGAGCCCACCTTCTCGTAGAGCTTCTGGATGTTGGGCATCTCCGCGATGCAGGGGGGACACCAGGTGGCCCAAATGTTCAGGAACACCACTTTGCCTTTCAGGCTTTCAAAGGCTACCTGCTTGCCCTGCAGGTCTACCATCTTAAAACCAGCTCCGGCCATTTCTGTAGTGGCCACGGCAGCGGCATCTACAACCGCTGTAGCATCAGGGTGCTGCAGGGTTTCCGGCACGTCCGCGTTTTTGATGCCGGTCGCCAGCAGGATGCGCTGCACCTGTCCGATGGCTTCGGTATGCAAACCAGTTAAATACAGTATTCCGAAAATGCCAAGCATCACGGCCCAGCCGGGTATATCCTTTATCGAAAATTTCTTCTTTTTCATCATGTTGATCTTTATTAAAGCTAAGTTAGCTTGATATTTCTACTAGATATGTGACTAAAGTTCCACAGTGGTATAGCCTTTTTGTTTCAGGTCAAACATATAGGTCAGGCCATTGGGTGTGATTTCCACACCATCAACCAGGTCGGCAGCAGTAATATTGAATTGCTTCAAAGACATCCCGCACAACATGTACCTAACCCCGGCAGCCCGGCCTTTGGCGATCTCTGCAGCCATCGCCCCGTTTTTTTTGAAGGCTTCCACCGACTTTCCGCAGGCCATCACCACAAATGAATCCCGGTTGTACTTGCTGTCTTTGGTCATCTCCTCCGCCGTATTCACGGCGGCTTTCAGGTGGTTTGGCTGGCTGATCAGCACGGCATAGTTTGTACTTGCCGTAGTATGTGTGATACCCTGCTGTGTGGGATTTTGAGCACTTGTCGTGGCGCAGGAGCCGAGTAGCACCATCAGCCCGACAGCCACTATCGTTACATAACCGTTCTGTCGTGCAGGCATGGGAACGATTCGCTTTCTCTGTTCCAGGAGCGTGTCTACACTATAGTACAGCGCCCCGTTTAAAATAAAGAAAATGAGCAGACCAATGAGCGCCACGTTCTTGAACAAAGGGCCATAGTCTCCGCTGCCTATCTGCACCGTCAGCGTTATCGGGATCAGAATGGCCAGCAATCCGGCAGCAGCCAGCCTGGTTTTAAAGCCGGCAAGCAGCATAAAGCCACCTACTAGCAGGCCGATGCCTGAAAGGATGATGAGTGTCTCGGCTGGTGCCATCCAGGTAGCCAGGTGCGCGAACGGGGCCTTTTCCAGACGGGCAGCTGCACCGGCAGTTTTCACAAAGTGGCTTAGGCCTGCCATGATAAAGATCAGGCTGCCTAGGCTGCGCAGCACCAGGAATGATATTTTTTGTTTTGGAGTAGTTTCCATGCGTTCTGATTTTCTTAAAATAACCTGTTAAATAAAGTGTAAGCATCCCTATGGCAACGCACCTGTTGGTGAGGCTATAGGGAGGGCAGTACCCGCTGTACCTGCAAGCAGGAACGCTGGTGCCTTCAATGGACAAAGTGTATTTTAAGAAAGCCGGGGCGGCTCAGGGTCGTTCTCGAGCACAGGAGAAAGGTGCTTCCGGAGTTGGGGAAATACAACTCTGGGTTTTGCAGTAAAGGAAACCACAGGCATTTCGTGCAGTGTATTTGCCAGAGCATACACCTGCTGGCTGCAGTCAGAAGCTACGCCTGAGGCGCTGTTCTGCTGCCTGGAGTGTGTCTGGTGTTTGAGGCATTTTCTTTTACAAGGCCTTTTGCCAAAGCGCTTGCTGTAGGTGCAGTCTTTTTTCAGTGCTGCCTGCTCTGCATAGCTGCGCATGCTGCTGTTCTTCGGCAGGGCGAAGAGCAGTAGCATGAAGCTTAAAGATAACAGCAGGTAGTTTTTCATGTTTTTTTATGCGCTACAGTATCTGTTTAATGTAGAACAAAGAAAGAAGCCATCGTTGCTTTATCATCCCATTAAGTTAAGTACTCTTGATAAGGTCAGTACTACATTCTTTACTATGCCAGAGCAGTTTTTTGGTGCAGCACATCCGGTACTCTGACAGCAATCCGGCTCCCAGGGTGAGCAGGGCCGTGCCCCCTATCACAGCATCCAGTCCGTACAGGTCACCAAACACACCGGCCGCCACGGCACCCGCCACATACCCAAAGTCGCGCCAGAACCGGAAGATGCCCAGGCTCTGTGGCCGTTGGCTTGGGTGGGTGTTCTCGGCCACCACTGACAGGAAATTAGGATATACCAAGGCCGTGCCTGCCCCCAGTACAACGAGTGCCGCCACCAGTGTAGGGTAGGAGCTGGCAAACAAAAGCAGGCCTATCGCCACACCCTGTAGCAGCATACCCATGCTGAGCAACTGTTTTTTACAGAGCACATCGCCCAGTTTTCCGGTTACCAGCTGGCCCAATCCCCACACGACCGGGTAAATACCGGCTAGCAGGCCTGTCTCTGCAAGCGAATATCCTTTGGTGCTTAGCAGCACCGGCAACAGTCCCCAGAGAATACCGTCGTTCAGGTTATTGACAAAACCGCTCAACGTGACAGAACCCAAATTGCCGTGGCGCCAGGTGGTGTCTTTCCAGATGTTCTTTAACAGCGGGATATTGGTCTGCTTGGTTTCCGTCTGTACATGGCTGTGCGTATCGCGCACCAGGAAGACGGTCAGCAGCAAACCGGCTATTGAAAAGGCAATACCCGGCATAAAAGCATAGCTTACTTCACCGGTTGTAGAAGCGATATAACCAGCCAGAAAGGCTACCAGCCCCACTGCCAGGTAACCGGCAAACTCGTTGATCCCCATGGCCAGGCCACGGTTCTTTTCACCCACCAGGTCAATCTTCATCACCACAGTAGCCGACCATGCCAACCCTTGGTTAATGCCCAGGAGCAGGTTTGCAAAGATTACCCACCACCAGGCATCGGCATACACCAGCAGCCAGGGTACGGGCAGGGCAAACAGCCAGCCGATCAGCAGCAACTGCCGCCGCGTATACTTTGTGGCCAGCTTGCCCATCGCCAGGTTAGCCCCGGACTTCGCCAGGCCAAAAGCAACTATGAACGACAAAAGTGCGGTGTGCCCGTTGATACCAAAGACTGTTTCGGCAAACTCCGGTATCACCGAGCGCTCCAGGCCTACCATCGCGCCCACAAAGCCGTTTACGAGCACGAGCAGCCAGAACTGCCCTGCATTCTCCCGTAACCCAAGCTTTGTTTCCGATGGTTGTGCCATGCTGGTTTTATACTTTTTTCTTAATATACTTCCTATGTCAGAAAGCCACCAGCGCTAATGCCGGTGACTTCCATAACACTCGCTGCATTGAGCCAAAATCTTTAATGCGGCAGCCTGTCTTTTATAGCCCCGTACAGGTACGTGCCGGCTATGGCCCCGCCTACTGCTATCAGAATTGCCCAGTACTGATACCCGATGTTGACGAACATCGGTCCTGGGCAAGCTCCTGTCAATGCCCAGCCTAACCCGAAGATTGTACCCCCGATCAGGTAGCGCGGAATAGACATTTCCTTCGGCGTGAAGACGATTGGATTGCCTTGGTAATCACGCAGTTTGTATTTCTTGATCACGTAGGTGATAATCACCCCCAGCACTACGGCTGTGCCAATGATACCATACATGTGGAATGATTGGAAGCGGAACATCTCCTGAATACGGAACCACGATATGGCTTCCGATTTACTCATCACGATACCGAACAAGATGCCGGCAATTATAAATTTTAATCCTCTCACGGTATTTAATTCTTTGTTTTAACAATAACTGTTTTATGGATGCTTCTCTAGAAAATGAGCGGTAACAAAATCCAGGTAGTGATCAGACCACCAATAAAGAAACCTACAACAGCGATAAGCGAGGGTAGCTGCAGGTTAGATAACCCGCTGATCGCGTGGCCTGAAGTACAGCCCCCGGCATAACGGGCCCCGAACCCGATTGCAAATCCGCCTAGCAACAGAATCAGGAAACCTTTCAGCGTAAAGGCAGCTTCCAGGCTAAATATTTCTTCCGGCTGTAGGTCATCCGGAGCAGCTATACCAAGCGCACTCAAATCTTGAATCGTTGCCTGTGAAATCTGCACGATCTCACCATTTGATAAAAACTCGGCAGAGACAAAACCACCGATAACAGAACCAACCAGAAACAACAGATTCCAGGTTTGGGCGCGCCAGTCAAAGTCGAAGAACTTTACATTATTACCCGCCCCGCAGGCAGAGCAGATTGTACGCAGGTTAGCGGACACGCCAAATGATTTTCCAAAGAATAGCAGCAATACCATAACAAAGGCAATGACAATACCCGATGTATACCACGGCCACGGTTGACTCAAAAACTCTAACATTTCTTACTCTTTTTAATTGAGGTTTAGTAGATAGGGCAGGAGCCTGTTTTAAGCTTCCCACTCTTTCATTTTTATACTTTATTATCTTGGCCAGGCACCGATACCGCCGGCCAGGTTATGGGCTTTAAAGCCTTCTTTGCTCATGATGTCGCAGGCAGATCCGCTGCGGTTGCCGCTGCGGCAGAACACGAAGTACTCTTTGTCCTTGTCCATCGTTTTAAGCGCCTGCTGAAACTGCGAAGATGACACATCCAGGTTCTTAGCACCTTTGATAGAACCTCCGGCAAATTCATCGGCTGTACGCACATCCAGCAGCTCTGCTTTAGCAGCACTTTGGTACCTGGTTCTGAACGTTGTTCCATCCAGGTTCTCGTAGTTTTTTGGTTTTGATCCGAATATGTTAAACATGGTTTTGCTTCTTAAATGATTGCGTTTCAATTACTATACAAAGGTCGGTATAACAGAAGCCTTTGTCTGTGACTTTGGTCACGCAGGGAAGAGAAGTTCTCTAAAACTGCAGGGCTGGCGCAGCATCACACTACGCCAGCGCTGCAAGCGTCTTTAACTACAGGAAACTACTTCAGCGTGCTAGGGCAAACAAAAGCTGTTTTCGGTACGCTGGTTTCAGCAATAGCCTTGAATCCGCCCTCAATATTCACCACATTGTCGTAGCCTCTGGCTTTAAGTATAGAAGCTGCGATCATAGAGCGGTAGCCACCAGCGCAGTGCAGGTACATGGTTTCTTCATTCGGCAGCTCTGCCAGGTGCTCGTTCAGGTAATCCAACGGAGCGCTTTGTGCCGTCTCCACGTGCTCGGCCTGGAACTCGCCCGGCTTGCGCACGTCCACTACTTTGATGGCATTGTCCTGCTCATAGCGCTGGGCAAATGCAGCGGCAGCTATAGAATCGATAGCGTCGACTTCTTTGCCAGTCTGCTGCCAGGCATCCATGCCACCCTTCAGGTAGCCGATTGTAAAGTCGTAGCCAACGCGTGCTAAACGGGTCACTACTTCTTCTTCACGGCCATCGTCCGTTACCAGCAGTAGCTGCTGCCTGATGTCAGGAATCAAGGTTCCCACCCAAGGCGCAAAGTTGCCATCGATGCCAATATTGACAGCGTTCGGGATGAATCCGGCTGCAAATGTTTCCGGACTGCGCGTATCCAGTACCAGGGCACCTGTTTCGTTAGCGGCTGCCTCAAACGCTTCCGGCGACAGGGCTTGCAGGCCTTGCTCCAGCACGCTTTCAATGTTGTCGTAGCCTTCCTTATTCATTTTTACGTTCAGCGGGAAATAGCTTGGCGGCGGAGCTAAGCCATCTGTCACTTCTTTGATGAACTCCTCTTTTGCCATGTCGGCACGGAGGGCGTAGTTCGTTTTCTTCTGGTTGCCCAGTGTGTCGCTGGTCTCTTTGCTCATGTTCTTACCACAGGCGGATCCCGCCCCGTGTGCCGGGTAAACGATCACGTCATCCGCCAGCGTCATGATCTTGTTGCGCAGCGAGTCATACAGGTGCCCTGCCAGCTGGTCTTGTGTCAGGTCAGATTTCGCGGCCAAATCCGGACGTCCCACATCCCCGATAAACAAGGTATCGCCAGAGAAGAGCGCGTAATCTTTCCCATTCTCATCTAGCAGCAGGTACGTGGTGGATTCCATCGTATGGCCCGGGGTGTGCAGCACCTTTAGTGTTGCATCACCGACCTTAAACGCTTCGCCGTCCTTTGCGATGTAAGCGTCATAGGTAGTCTTGGCATTCGGTCCGAAGACAATCGTGGCACCTGATGCCTTGGCCAGGTCCACATGGCCAGATACGAAGTCGGCGTGGAAGTGCGTCTCCAGCACATACTTGATGGTGGCGTTGTCTTTCTCCGCTTTCTCCAGGTAGGGTTTAACTTCGCGCAATGGGTCGATAATAGCGGCTTCGCCGTTGCTTTCAATGTAGTAGGCGCCTTGTGCCAGGCAACCGGTATAGATCTGTTCTACTTTCATGGTAGTTGATTTTATAGTTTTTGATTTTAGGTTCCTAAGTCTTGCTGTCCCCCTTTTACCTGGATGACATTACAAATTTCGGGAGAAGAAGAGCCTAAGTCTGTGACATATATCACCCTGCCAGGCCTATGCGAAAAATATTTCCTTGATGATGATATAGATACCCATCACGAGCACAAACCAGCCAAAGGAGGTCTTCAGTTTGTCGGCGTGGATCTTGGTAGACAGGTAGGTGCCAATGAAGATACCGGCGATAGAGATGGTTGAGAAAATACCCAGGAACATCCAATCAATTTCATAGTTGAATACGTCGCCGATAAAGCCGAACAAGGATTTAACGGCAATGATAAGTAGCGATGTACCCACGGCCATTTTCATATCCAGTTTACTGAAGAGCACGAGCGCGGGGATGATCAGGAAGCCGCCGCCTGCCCCTACCAGGCCGGTCAGCGTACCTACTACCAGGCCTTCAGCCAAGATGCCAGCGTAGTTGAATTTCGGTTTTGGATGCGTTTCTTTTGGATTTGTGTGCTCCACATCGAGTTCCGTATCCATGTTCTCGTCTACCACAGCAGCTGGTTCTGCCGGTGCCTCCTTTTTCTTTCGGATCATGGAAATGGACGCAAACACCATCAGGCCGGCAAACAGGAGCATCAGCAGCACGCCTTTGGTTACTTCCAAGTCCCCTACTGTAAAGAGATCCTCAGGGATGGCCGGTACCAGGTAACGCCGCGTCAGGTAGACCGCCACAATGGAAGGCAGCCCAAACACGACAGCCGTTTTCATACTGACCAGTCCTTTCTGGTAAAACTTGTACGAGCCCACCAAACTGGTAAGTCCCACGATGAAAAGGGAGTAAGCGGTGGCGATAACAGGGCTTAGCCCCAACAAATAAACCAGTACCGGCACGGTAAGGATTGATCCGCCGCCACCGATCAGGCCAAGTGAAAGGCCAATGAGCATGGCGGCAATGTATCCGAGTATTTCCATTTTTTTTATGTTTTAGCTTGATTTCTGGTACAAAGGTAGGGTGGTGCAGGGGGGCGTACAGTGACTGTTGTCACACAGGAAAATTTGCTGCAAGTTTTAAAAAACAAAAGGCGGCCTGAGAACACTCAAGCCGCCTTTTGCTTCTGTTTTTCTACCTAGACGACATCCAGGTCATGGACTTCGATGTAGTTCCGGTGAAGCGTGATAGCCCCCGTTTGCTCTAGTTTTTTCAGTAGCCTGGAAATCACCTCCCGGGAACTACTGAGCTCGTTGGCAATCTGCTGGTGCGATAGTTTTACCTCGTTGCCGCTTACCTTTACATGGCGTCGCAGGTAAAAAACAAGTCGCTCATCCAGGGCTTTGAATGCGACGCTATCGAGTGTTTGCAGGAGTTCCTCGAAGCGCTGGCGGTAAGAGGCAATTACGAAGCTGTGCCAGCTTTTATACTTGGCCAGCCACAGTTCTGACAGGTGCGATGGGATCAGGATGATCTCGGACGCATCTACTGCTTTTACCATGATCTGGCTCTGTTCGTTGCGGGCGGTACACATCATGGAGAGGGCGCAGGCGTTCCCCGGTTCCAGGTAGTACATCAAAAACTCATTGCCTTCTTCGTCCTCGCGGTACACCTTCAGCAAGCCTTTAGAAAGCAGCACCGTCGATTTAATGTACTGGCCGGTACGCAGCGCTTCTTCACCCTCTTCCAGGTGTTTGATGGTGCTTTGCGCCAGTATCTCCTCCTGCAGGGGCTGCTCTAACTGTGAGAATTTCTGCAGTAATTCTTCTTTGCTTGTACTTTCCATATCTTATCCTTTACGTTTTTCCTATTTAATAGGTCCGGTGGTATCTTTTGTGTGTTGACTGGTCATGGGCACGCTGCAACCTGCTGGTCCGCAACAGCCGGTATTCGTAACAGCCTGCCCGAAAAGCAAAATGGCAAATGCGCCAACCAGCACATCGCCTGTCGCGATAGCCTGTACCAGCAGGGCTATGCCGAGCACCAGCCGTATCCAGCGGGCCAGGTGCCAGCCCGTCAGCAACTGAAGTCTCAAGGTCTTTATCATGCCTTTTCGGATAAGCTAAGTGTCGCACCCAGCTCTGTTGCAGGCTCCGATTCGAGAGAGGCCAGGTAACGCTCGGCATCCAGAGCGGCCATACAACCTGAGCCTGCTGCGGTCACGGCTTGGCGGTAGGTAAAGTCCTGCACGTCGCCACAGGCGAACACGCCGTCAATATTTGTCTTGGATGTGCCCGGTATCGTTCGAATATAGCCGTTTTCATCCAGGTTCAGGTAATGCGCAAATACATCGGAATTTGGCTTATGGCCAATGGCTACAAAGAAGCCCTGCACCGATATCTCCCGCGTCTCACCGGTAAGGGTGTTCTTCACCCTGACAGCTTCCACCGCCTGATCGCCCATGATCTCGTCTGTCACCGTATTCCACAGGATCGCTATGTTCTTCGTTCTTTTTACCCGATCCTGCATGATGGCAGAAGCGCGCATCTCATCGCGGCGCACGATCAGGTATACTTTACGTGCCAGGTTGGCCAGGTAAGTAGCTTCCTCGGCTGCCGTATCACCGGCACCCACGATGGCCACATCCTGCCCGCGGTAGAAGAAGCCGTCGCACACGGCACAAGCGGAGACGCCACTGCCGTTCAGGCGCGCTTCCGACGCCAGGCCCAGCCATTTAGCGGATGCTCCGGTGGAGATGATCACTGTTTCGGCTTCAAGTACTTTCTGATCGTCTATCGTTACTTTATGAGGCCTGACGGAAAAATCCACGGCAGTGGCAATGCCATAGCGCACGTCGGTGCCAAAACGCTCAGCCTGGCGTTTAAAGTCTTCCATCATCTGCGGTCCGTTGATGCCATCCGGGTAGCCGGGATAGTTCTCCACATCATTGGTGATGGTGAGCTGGCCACCTGGCTGCAGGCCCTGGTACAACACCGGGTTTAACCCTGCTCGGGACGCGTAAATGGCAGCTGTGTAGCCAGCCGGGCCAGAACCAATGATCAACACTTTTATTTTTTCTGTTTCCATGTGTTTTGCTTCCTGTTCTAAAGAACAATGTTTCAAATATCCCCGTGATAACAGCCCGTCAACGCACGGGTTCACCCTTTACAAAGTAAAGATTTCATACGACCGTTGTCTGTGACTTTTGTCTCACACAGGCCCGGTGAAGGACTGTTAGGCGAGTTGGCTGTAAACCTCCTTCAAGTGAAAACTGCCTGCACGACTGTGGCACAGGCAGTTTTGAAGTTCATTTATGTCTTTGCTGTAAATCTTCTGGATAAGATGGCTCCTGCGACGGTGCCGTATAGGGTACTGGTTAAAGAGCTTGAACTGATCATGCAGCTACCGTTACACCCATAAAAGGCATAAAACAAATAACCTAAAATGGCACCCACCAACATGCTTAACACCAGTTTAGTGCTGGAGTTAAGTGACAGTTTATTCAGTTTCATAAGGCCAGTTGCCAATGCCACCGTTCAGGTTGTACAGTTTTGTAAATCCTTGCCCCGCCATATAGTTGCAGGCTTGGGCACTTCTGTTGCCCGACCTACAGTAGAGTACATAGGGCTTCTCCTTATCCAGCGCACCCACTTTTTGCGGAAACTGGGCATCCATCAGGTCTATTACCTGCGCGCCCGGTATCTTGCCCTGGCTTACTTCCATAGGCGTGCGAACATCCACCACCACGGCATCAGGCTGTTCTTGCTGTAGCTTTTTCAGCGCTTCTCCGGATATATCTTTATAGTTCATGATCGTTGCTATAATTAATTTTAACAGGAGACCCTTGTGCGCAGGGCCTCCTGTTAGAATTTATTTGTTCTTCAGCTCTGTAACGGCTTCGCTCATGTCCAGCACCTTCACATCAGGAAGGGCCGACGCCACAATACTGCTTCCCGCTGCCGAGCGGTAACCGCCGGCGCAATGCACCACGACCGGCTTGTCCGTCGGAATCTCCTTTGCCCTTTCGCGTAGTTCCGGCAGCGGAATGTTAATGGAGCTTTCGAAGAACTTGCCAGACTTAACTTCTGATTCGTTACGGATGTCCAAGACTGTATAATCTTCTTTATTCTCTTCAAAAGAAGATCTGTCAAAATTGTCGCTCTGCTCACCTTCCTGCCTGTCGTATACAAACGCACCTTTCAGCAGCAATTCATACCCTATCTTGGAAGCCTTTGCGATCAGCTCATTTAACTGCGCATCGCTTTCGCCGACCAGGTAGTAGCTTTCGCTAGGACCAACGATACTTCCCAGCCAGGTCTCAAACTTGCCACCGTTCTGGATGTTGATCGCCCCTTTGTAATGGCCTTGCTTGAACACCTTCTCGCTGCGGGCATCTACGATTACGGCGCCATCTTCGGGCTGGAAGTTCCTCTCCAGCCTTGCCACGCCTTCCACGCTAGGGGTGTAATCCGGCGCGCCCTGCTTGTTCAGGTCTACATCATAGCCGAAGTATTTTGGTATGAAGGGCTGGTCCTCTGTGAGCACCTTTACAAACGCGTCTTCGCTCATCGGCTTCAGGGCATAGTTCCCCAGCTTCTCATCGCCGATGGTGCTGCTGTTGGCATCGCTTAGGCCTTTACCGCAAAGCGAGCCCGCGCCGTGTGCCGGGTACACCACTACATCGTCGGCCAGCTGCATCAGCTTTTCGCGGGTGCTGTGGTACATCTGGCGGGCCAGCTCTTCGCGCTTGGCCGTTACGTTACCGGCACTCTCGCGCAAATCCGGGCGGCCCACATCACCGATGAACAGGGTATCGCCCGTAAACACGGCTTTGTCTTTTCCTTCGTGCTCCAGCACAACGCTGATCGAGTCAGGGGAGTGTCCGGGGGTGTGCAGCGACTTCAGTTTAACTTCTCCTAGCTGCAGCGCTGCCCCTTCGTCAAACGCTTTGTGCGGGTAATCGGCGCCCACCAGGCTGTGCGTATAGATAGTAGCACCGGTCTTCAGGTGTATCTCCAGGTGCGAACTTACAAAGTCCGCGTGCGGGTGCGTTTCAATCACCCCTACAATGTTAGCATCGTGTTCCGCTGCATAATCATAGTAGGGCTGCGGATCGCGGGCCGGGTCAATAAGTATTACTTCCTTCGCATTCTCGCTCAGGATAGCGTATGCATAGTGTGCTAAGCCCTTGTCTTCGAACTGTTTAATTTTCATAGGTCTTCTTATTTTTGATGTTGATTTAATTTCTAATACAAAATTAAAGTATACGCGGACCAAGTTCAGTGATGTTTGTCACACAACGAATTGTACTGTATAGGTTTAGGATAGGCCTGGTAGTGTAAGCGCGGTGCCTGTAGCATAAAGCTGATGCCCATGCACGTGTCTAGCCTAGAAGTTTAGCTGCGTGATAAAGCTTAGGTTGTGAAAGTTGGTCGTGTAGTACATGGCTTTGAGCGGCAGGTCTGTACCCGGCGATGTTCGTCCAACATAAAGCAACCGAAAGTTCAGCCCTTTCAGCACTGGTTTTGCAGGGCTGTAGTTTAAGTCGGCTAACCAGCCTATGTATGGTACAGCACCGTACTTGTTGTGCGTATAGTTATCCAAACCCGGCATCCAGGCTTTGGAAGCGGCTGCTTCTACGGATAGCCTGTCTGACCAGTGTTTCTTTACTTTCGCCACCAGCAGGTCTGATTTACCGGTACCTTCCATTCTGCCCCTGGAGATGGCGGCAAAGAACTGCTCACGGCCCCATTCCCGTGGAAACAGGAAGTGCCCTTCGCCACCTATGTGGAGGTAATTGAGCGACACGTTCCAAGTCCCGGTCTCGTAAGCTAGCTGACTGCCTACCAGCCACTGGTGCTGGTCCGGGAAATAGGCCAGTGCTTCTTCCGGGTTGCCCCCGTTGCCTGCCTGCACCTGGTACAGCCCCTCTATACCTGCTTTCACCCGTGGTGCAAGTTCTATGGTTGCTCGGCCGTAGCTGGTGTTTGCTACATTTTCGATCCAGTAATTCCATACTTCTGCATGGATGCCCGGCTGTGCTGCATCTAAATCAACCTGTAAGCCTGTTACAGCAACCCCTTTTGTGGAAGTGTGGTGCGCGTAACCAGACGAATTGCCTTGTTCATCCACACCTGCGGAAAACGTCCCGATGGACGCATCTGCTTTGAACCACTCCACGGTACTTCTGGGTGAGAAATGATCAAGCCAGGCCAGTGTCAGCAGCGCCTTCTCCCTTACCGGGAACTGGAAACTTATACCCTGAAAGGAGTAAGGCTTCATACGGGTATCCTGCGGGTTCATCAGGGGGGAAGTGAAGCTAAAACGGCCAGCCTTTGCGTGCAGCCAATCTGCTTTATACTCCAGATACAGCTCATCCAGGCGGTCCAGGTCGGCTTTGTTTTCCGGATCTTCCACATCAAAAAGCTCCAGCTCCAGCTTAGGGTGTTTACCTGTAACGGGATCCTGCTGTGCCATGTCGGAGGAGAATAAACTGTAGGTAAATAACCCGGCAAACCCTACTCTGAACCCATGGAACTGAGCTGTTTTATAGGCTATCTCCGCACCGATGGCATAGGCATAGTTATCAGATAGCTCGCGGTGGTTCCAGGTAGCCATAAAGTAATTCCGTACATGCCCGTGCACCGTACCTTTTGTGAAGAGCTCCTGCACGCTGTTTACCTGTAACGTGTCCGGTGGGTATGCTTCATGGTGTTTCTGGGCTGAAGCCGTACCCCAGCCCATACTGGCAGCCAGCATAGCCGCCAGGGTAAATCTGTTACGCATCGTGTTTGGTGTAAAAAAGATGTGCAGCCTGAGCTGCACCTATGAAGAGTAAGGAGACTAGTTAAGATGATAGGTCATCAAGGGCCGGATGCAGTGGTTGACCAGCGTTTCAGCGATACTGCCATAGAACAGGTGGCTGATGCCTTTTCTGCCATGCGTACCGATCAGCACCAGGTCCATTTCGGACACTTCATTGAAGCTGCGGACACCGGCCGGGACTTCGTAGTTATGGTGCAAGTGCAGTTCATAGTTCTGTAGGTTCAGCTGCTCGGCAAATACCTGCATGTTGTGTTTCAGTTGCTGGGTTTTAGCATCGTCTTCCTTGTCTATCACCTGCAACAGGTGTAGCCTGGCGTGAAAGAGCTGCTGCAGCATTTTAATGGTGGCCACACTTTTTTCTGGTTGCTTTGCAGCTTTGAAGTCTGCCACCCACAGCAGGTTTTGGAGCGGGGTGATGGATGCATTTCTATGGATGGTAATGACCGGGATGTTGGTGTGCCGGACCACATGCTGCGCTTCAGAGCCGGAAACTTTTTCCAGCCAGCCCTGGGCGCCTGCTGTGCCCATGATGATCAGGTCGATGCCATGCTCGTCAGCGTATGTTGCAAGCGATGTGGTTAATCCGCCGAAAACGATTTCCTTGGTGAAACTGAAGTCCACGTGCTGTTTCAGCGTTGTGAATTTCTGATCGGCCAGTTGTTCCTTTTTCTTTAAAGCGGCTTTGTCAAGGGTGTCAGATGAATCCACAGCACCCGCCCATTCAGCTGAGTTTACTTCAACGACGTGCACCAAGTGGGTGTTGATGGGCGTTTTGTCCATCAGAAAAGCCAGAAATTCAATGGCGCTGTAAGACACCGGAGTAAAGTCTACCGGCACCATGACGTTCAGTTTATCTTTCATTTGCGTAGTGGCTGTCAGCCGTTATGTTTATGATGTAAATTTTCTTAATCAGCTGTCTTCCTTTGAGCGACCATTCTGGTTACACAGCCTGCACCGTTATGGTAGGCCCCTTCGTTCAGCTGTATTTCTACTTCTTCCAGCTGTTGTATTATTAGGGATGCAAAGTCTGCCTGCAGCGTTTTGGCTGTATAGAGCATCCCTTCATCTTTAGGACCGCCGGAATGGTAGTTCAGTTGTTTCGGATGAAAAGCTTCCAGGATGAGGGAGCCACCGGGTTTGAGCCACTTGATCACCTGCTGGTGCAGCTGCTGGCGAAGCGCAGGCGGGAAGTGCACATAAATCAGGGCCACCGCATCAAGGCTATCAGGCGCACAGGTGTATTGCGCGGCATCCGTGACCTGGTAGTTGATGGTTACACCTCGCTGTTCTGCAAGTGCCATCGCCTTTTTGTAGCCTGCTTCGCTGAAATCAAAAGCTGTTACCTGCCATCCTTTTAGGGCGGCGTACACGGCGTTTCTGCCTTCCCCTTCGGCAGGCAGCAACAGCATTCCTGGCCGCAGTTGCTGTAGTTGCTCCCTGAAAAATACATTAGGCTCAGCGCC